>JALOQY010000420.1 GCA_025459285.1 Planctomycetota bacterium
GAACGGGGCGAGAGGGGACAGGGGGGGGGAACAAGCCAGGGACCGGGAAGCGGGAGGGACGGGACGGTCAGGTAGGCCTCGGCGCGCGCCGGGCCGGCGCGCCGAGGCCTAGTCGGGCGCGCCGAGCCGGAGCCGGGCCTTCCGGACCTTGCCGTCGTTCCAGACGGTGAGGGTCACGGTGTCGCCCGGCCGGTAGCTTCCCAGGCGGCCGAGCAGGTCGCCGACGCTCTTGACCGGCTTGCCGTCGATCTCCTGCACGACGTCGCCCGGGATGACCGAGCCGCGGCGGTCGACCGCCGTGCCCTCGAGGCCGGCCGCCTCCGCCCCGCCGCCGCGGGTGACGCCGCGGATGAGCACGCCCTCGACGCCGAGCCGCCGCGTGACGTAGGCGCTCAGGCGCTCGTCGAGGTCGACCCCGAGCACCGGCCGGATCACCCGCCCGTGGGCGACGAGCTCGGGCACGATGCGCCGCACCGTGTCGACCGGCACCGCGAAGCCGATGCCCGCGCTCGCCCCGGAGGGGCTGTAGATCGCGGTGTTCACGCCGATGAGGCGGCCGGCGCTGTCGAGGAGCGGGCCGCCGGAGTTGCCGGGGTTGATGGCGGCGTCCGTCTGCACGACGTCGAAGATCGTGGCCCCGCTCACCCCCTGGATGGTCCGCCCGAGGGCGCTCACGATCCCGGTGGTGAGCGTGAAGTCGAGGCCGAACGGGTTGCCGATCGCGTAGACCTTCTGGCCGACCTGGAGGTCGTTGCTCGTGCCGACCCGGATCGGGGCGAGCTTCTGCCGGGGGGCCGCGATGCGGAGGACGGCGAGGTCCTGGTCGCGCGCCGCCCCGACGATCGTGGCCTCGTACTCCGCCTCCCCGAGAGTGACCTTGGCCGAGTCGGCGTTCTGCACGACGTGGAAGTTCGTCACCACGTGCCCCTGGTCGTCCCAGACGAAGCCGGAGCCGCTGCCCGCCGGCACCTCGAACACGTTGCGGGTCCAGAAGTCCACCCGCTCGACCTGGGTGGTGATGAACGCGACGGACCGCTGCGCGTCCTTGAAGAGGGCGATCGTGTGGAGCTCCTCCGGCTCGAGCGCCGGCCGCTCGGCGGCGACCCGGCTCTGGGCGGCGGGCGAGGCCTCCGCCTCCGGGGCGCGCGGCGAGGGGGAGAGGGCGCGCTGCAGGCCGATCGAGACGAACAGGCCGAGGACGACGCCCAGCGCGAGGCTCGCCAGGAAGAAGAGGCGGGATCGGGTGGTCATGGAGGCTCCTGTCCTTCCGAGGGACTCCGGCGGGACGGGTCCCGAGGAATCCGCCGGCGCGCGGATGCCCCATGATAGCTCCGCCCGAGGCGGCCGAGGCTCCTGCCAGGACATGACCGGCCTTCCCCGGGGCTTTCCGAGAACAGCGCCACCGAAACGACCGGAGGCGAACGAAAGGTCATCTGGGTCGGGTAGCCAGGGGAGGTTACCCTCCCCCAGCTCCCACAGAACCGGACTTGTGGATCGCACATCCGGCTCTTCGGGTCGCCGGGGTCCGAGGAGGTCCGAAGCCTTCCCTCGTATTCCGACGGCGGTGTTGCCACCCGCAGCTATGCCCGCGCCAGCGTGAGCTGGGCGGGGGCGGCGACGGCTCGTTCGTGCAGCTCTCGCCACCGTTCCTCCAGTGCCACGAGCCCGCGCTCGGCGAAGTACGCGTTGCACAGTCCCCGGTGCACGGAGGTGTCATGGCTGAGCGCCCAGAGGCGTTTGCGGCCCTGGTAGACGCGGCGCCATGCGGTCTTGGGCTTCACCCCGAGCTTGATGAGGCGGCGAACGATGGTGCGCCTGCGCCTCCAGTGCCGAAGCACCAGGGCGCGCAGACGCCTCCGGATGTGGGCGTCCAGGTTATGGAAGGTCCGCTCCTCCGCAGCGGTGCAGATCCAGAAGAAGCCGATCCAGCCCTCCACGAAGGCATTGAGGCTCTTGATGCAGGTCTCGAGCGACTGGCCCCAGCTCCGAGGTGTCTTGGACTTGATCGCCTCTGCCACCCGGTCTTTCGACCGTTCCGACAGGAGCACTTCGATGGTCCCCTCCAGAGGCTCGCGCCTCATGCGGAAGCCGACGAAGTGCCGTTCTTCCGGTTTCGCGACGGCGCTCTTCGCCAGGTTCACCTTCAGGCGCAGCTTGCCTTCGATGAACCGGACGAGGCTGGCCATCACACGCTGGCCCGACCTCTGGCTGCGAACGTACACGTTGACGTCGTCAGCGTAGCGCACGAAGCGGTACCCACGCCGCGCCATCTCGTGGTCGAGCTCGTCGAGCACGATGTTGCTCAGCAGGGGTGAGAGAGGGCCGCCCTGCGGGGTGCCCTCCTCGGTTGACACCACCACTCCATCCGGCATCACCACCTTGGCCTTGAGCATCCTCCGGATGAGCCGGAGCAGCCGTCGATCCGTGACCTTCTGCTCCAGCCGGGAGACGAGGCGGTCGTGATTGACTCGGTCGAAGAAGTTCGCCAAATCAAGGTCGACCACCCAATCGCACCCTGCTTCCAGGTGACCCTTGGCCTCCGCGATGGCCGTGTGACAGCTCTTCCCGGGCCGGAAGCCGTGGCTGCTCCCGTGGAAGGTCGGGTCGTACACCGGGGTCATCACCTGATTGACCGCCTGCGCCACGATCCGATCGATCACGTTCGGTATGCCTAGGCCTCGCTGGCCGCGCCCTCCCGCCTTGGGAATCCACACTCGCCGGATCATCCCAGGCCTGTAGGTCTCGTCGAGTAGCGCACGGGACAGCCCCGGCAGAATCTCCAAGATGTGCTCGCCGACTTCCTCGATGCTCTGCCGGTCCGGTCCGGGGGCTCCGTCGTTGTCCTTCACCCGCCCAAACGCCGCGAACAAGTTGTCCTCGTCCGCCACCTCCTCCATCGTCATCATCGTCGCGGCCGAGCCCGTTCCCCTCGTGTCCCTCGACTTCGGCACCGCGCGCGGCGCAGGCGGGAACCGATCCCCGTCCGCTCCGGCGACGTCCCCTTGCGGGCTGTCGGCTGTCTCGAAGAACAGTCCGAGCTGTCTCGGCACTTCACTGGCCGTGGCCGCCTTCCCTCCCCCCGGATCCTTCGAGGTTGAGGCCGCCTTTCGACGGCTTTGCGGTACTACGCGGCCATCCGACTCCTCCCGTCCCTTCGTCATCGGTCCTTTCGTCCCTTACGACTACCCCGGCGTCACCGCCGGGGAGGCCGGGAGGTCTCCCCGGGTAAGAACGCGGAACTTCGTGCCGTCCCCGTCGCCACTACGCGGACCCTTCGACGGATTTCGGGCTTCACTGCCGTAGGCCAGCTCACCCCAGGGGACCCGCGCCTTACGGCGCTTCGCTTTCGCTCGGTTCGGCACTGCATCGTCCGACTTCCACCAGACGCCCCCTTTGCTCAGGCCTCGGCTCGGCAGGCGCCCTTGTCGCTTCGATGGGGGGTTCCCTCCGTCGGGGCCCCCAGAGGACTCTCACCTCCACTTCCGCGCCCATGCCGGGCGCACCTAGATCGACCCGCGCTTCGCGCGGGTCGAGCAGCGGGCCTCAATACCCCCGCATTACTGGGAAGTCCGACGGGCGGTAGCCGGTGCAGGGCGGACCGGGGGGCGGCCCGGGGCAGGCGAAGCCTGTGGCGCAGAGCGCGTCGCGGACGGCGTGGGCGGCCACCCGGTGGCCGAGGGGGCTCGGGTGCACCACGTCCACCCG
>JALOQY010000100.1 GCA_025459285.1 Planctomycetota bacterium
GCGAAGCGGGGAGCCCATGTGCTGGTGCGCCTCCGCTGGTGTCACGGGGACTTGCGGGACCCCGAAGGCCGACCGTTCGTTGCCCTGACGAAGGTGAAGAAGCTGCGCGTCGGGCAGGTCGGGGAATGGCCGGTGGAACTTCCGGCACACGGCGAGGAGGAGAAGGTCGTCGGTCGGGTCGTGGCCGTTCGTCTGCCCGCTCCAGTGGCTGCGAAATCGGAGCGGAGGGCGCGTCGGATCGCGGCCAAGAAGGGCAAGAAGATCGATCCTCGAACCGTTGTGGCGTCACGCTTCGTGATGCTGTTCACCACCATCCCGGCCCGCCTGCTGGACGCGGCGAGCGTGCTCGCTCTCTACCGATACCGCTGGCAGGTCGAAGTGGCCTTCAAGCGTCTCAAGCAACTGCTGCACCTGGGGAATCTCCCTCACAAAGGAGGTCCGGCCGCACGTTCGTGGATCCTGGCCAAGCTCGTCCTGGCTCTTCTGATCGAGAAACTCTTCCGGAATGCCAAGTCTTCTCTTCCCTGGGGATACCCGATCGAGGTCAACCAGGAACCGCCGGGTTGAGCCGAACCTCAACCTCTGGCGGTGGACGGCCGTGTTCGCGGCGGCAATCCGCCAAGCGCTCTGTCCCCTCCCGGGCCTGATGACACTGTGCAAGGCGATCGTCTGCGGAGCGTTGAACGTCAGGGACGAGCGTCGCCGACGCAAGCCCCAACTTGCCGCCCTGGCCTCGGTCCTGGTTCGATGGATGCTAGGTTAACGCGTATGAGGCAGATCCTCCCCCGCGTGGGCCGATCGCGTGCTCCCCCGGAGCCCGCTCCCGCGTCGAAGCCGCGGAGGCCCACGAAGGACCGCCTCCGGCGGCCTCCCCCTCCTCGCCGCCTGCGGCGGCGGGCTCCTGCGGCGCACGCTCTCTCGAAATCTGGGCACGGCGCGGAGATTCGAAGGGTGTGCAGTACTCCGCACCCGGGGGTGCTCTCACTTCCCGCCGGAGGCCTCGAGCTGCTTCTTCAGCGTTGACGAATCCGGGAAGGTCTGGAGTCCCTCCCGGAGGGCCTCTTCGGCCTTCTTCGGATCGCCGGACTTCCGGTACTGGACGGCGAGCTTCAGGTAGACGTCCTCCATGGCGCCCACCGAGGCGTCGCCGCGATGGCGCTCGCGAAGCACCTCGAAGTCCCGGATCGCGTCCGCCCCCTTCCCGAAGCCCTCCGGCCAGAACGTCCACGAGACCGCCCGCGAGTAGCGCGCGCCGAAGTGGCCCTCGTCGGCCGCAAGGGCCATCGTGAACGCCTTCTCGGCCTGCGTCGAGAGGGAGCCCTGCTCCAGGAAGGAGACCTGCCCGCCGATCAGCTTCGACGTGAGGGCCGCGCCGAGGCCGTACCACGCGTCAGCGTCGCCGGCATGAGCCGCGGCGTACTCCCGCAGGGCGGTGATCGCGGCCTCCTCGCGCCCCGAGCCGGGCAGGAGCTCCCACAGACGGTCCACATCCGCCTCCGAGAGCCGCTCTACCTTCAGCCTCGCGAGCAGGGCGTCGACCGCCTCCGCGCGCTCCGCCGCGATTCCGGGCCGGGAGTCAGGACGGCCCGCCGGCTCCTCCATCACCGCGGGGGGAGGCCGGGCTGCCGGAGCGACGGCCGCCCCGGCCTTCGCCCCCAGCGCGTCGACCTTCCGCTCGAGGCCCGCGAGCCGTTCCGCGAGGACCGCGATCTCCTCCAGCCCGGGCCCGGCAGGGGCCGGCGGGGCGGGAGCCGTCGGACCGCCGCGGAACTCCACGTAGAGGATCGAAAGGACGAGGGCGGCGAGGGCGAACAGGGGGGCGAGCCGGCTCATGTCACTTCTCCGCGGGTACGGGGACCGCCTCGATCGCGGTCGGGGCGGCCATCCACGAGACGATCCGCACGAGGAGGTCCTTCGGCACCGTGTGGCCGCCGGGGTAGTCGAACCGCGCGTGCGGGATGCGACCACCGGTGAGGAAGTCCACGGCCCGGGTGGCGGATTCGTAGGGCACCACCCGGTCCTCCGGCGAGTGGCAGACGAGGAAGAGTCCCTTCCGGGCCTTCTCGACCTTCGCCCGGTCGTGCGCCGCCGGGTCGACCCATCCGCCGATCGGGATCACCCCGCGGAAGAGCGTCGGGTGGTCGAGGCCGATGGAGAAGGCGAGGCCCGCCCCCTGGGAGAAGCCGAGGAGGAAGACGTTGCGTTCGTCCACCGGGAACTCACGCTTCACGGCCGCGATGGCCTCGAGCACGAGGTCCGCGGCGAGTTTCTCGGACCTCGCGCCAAGCGCCCACCCGGCGCCCGGCGCCGCGAAGCCCCACGAGAAGCCGATCGGGTCCTCGGCGGGGAAGGCGTGGGGCGCCTGCACCACGCACCACAGGAACGGGTGGAGAACCTCCCGCTTCGCGAACAGGCCGGCGAAGGAGTCGGCGTTGCTCCCGAATCCGTGGAGGCCCACGAGGAGCGGGAGGCGGCCCTGCTCGACGGGCGCCGTGGGCTCGATCACGCGCACGTCGGCCATGACCGGCGCGACGACGGCGAGTCTCTTTCCCGCCGCCTTCGCGAGATTCTCGCTCTCCGGTCCGAGGCGGGCGAGCAGGTCGACGAACGGCGCGGACTCCCGGACCGGGTCGAAGTCCGGGTCGTTCCGGATGTGCTCGATGTCGCGAAAACCCGCGTTCCACGCGGCGTCGAGGAACGCCGCGGCCTGATCGCCGTGCCCGAGGAGGCCATAGCAGCACGCGAGGTTGTAGAGCGCCGAGGCGTCCCCGGGCTTCTGCCGGAGCAGCCGGATGAACGCGCGGGCGGCGTCCTCGTACCGGCGCTCCTGGTAGGCGGTATTCGCCTCGGCCTCCAGGGCGGCGGGCTCTTCGCCGGCGAGGCTCTCCGGCGTCACGGACAGGATGTCGGTCGGCTCTTGCGGGGCCGCCGGCAGGGGGCCCGGTAGGATGGCGAGGGACAGCCAGACGAACATCGCGGATCTCAAGGTCCACCTCCCGAAGGAACGGAAACCGGAATTCTACCGTAGGAGGATGGTCGTCCTCCCGTCTCTCCATGTATACACTTTGACCTGCCGGTTGAGAATGAGCCGCATCGAACCATGCCCGAGCCGAGAGTGAACCTGGAGGACCTGCGGATCCGCGAGGCGCCCCCGAAACGGGGCGGCGGGAGGGCGTGGCTTTCGATCCTCGTCCTCGTCCCCGCGGCGTTCGGCGCGGGCTTCTGGCTCCGGGGGGGGCCGGGAGGTTCCGGCGCGGACCCCTTCCCGGTTCGCGTGGAGGTGCTCGGCGCGATCGCGGGGAGCCCCCGCGGGGCGGCCTCCGGCGACGTCACCGAGGGTGGCTGGATCGAGGTGCCGAGCTACCACCCGATCGTCGTCTCGGCCCTGATCCCCGGCCGGGTGGAGAAGCTCCTCGTGCTGGAGGGGAGCCCGGTGGCCGAGGGCGACACGGTGGCGGTCCTCTACGACGCCGACCTCCGGGAGGAGATCCGGCTCGCCGAGGCCGACGCCGCGGAGAAGCGCGCGCGGTTCGATCTCCTCGCGGCGGGCTACCGCCCGGAGGAGATCGAGCGGGCCCGGGCGGAGTCCGAGGCCGCCGTGGAGGAGGCGAAGCTCGCGGAGAAGGTCCTCGGGAGGACGCGCGACCTGGTCCCCGCCGGCGCCGCGAGCCGGGAAGACCTCGACCGGGACGAGGCGGCCCTCGCCACCGCCCGGGCCCGCGCCCGCGCGAAGGACGAGGACCGGAAGCTCCTCGAGGCCGGCTACCGGAAGGAGGAGATCGCCGAGGCCGCCGCCGCTCTCGCCCGTTCCGATGCCGAGCGGGACCTCGCGAAGCTCCGGCTCTCCTGGGTCACGGTGAAGAGCCCGGCGAAAGGCGTCGTCCTCTCGCGGCACGTAACGGCCGGCCACTCCCTCTCCGCCGACAACCGGGCCGTGGTCTCCCTCTACGACCCGGAGGACCTCCAGGTCCGCGTGGACGTGCGCCAGGAGAACGCCGCTCGCGTGCGGATCGGCCAGACCGTCGAGGTCACCACGGACGCCGAGCCCGACCGGAGATACCGGGGGACGGTCATTCGCGTCGATCCACTGGCGGACCTCCGGAAGAACACGATCCAGGCCAAGGTGAAGCTCGCGGAGACCGGACCGCGCCTCCATCCGGAGATGATCTGTCGCGTGCGGTTCCTCGCCTCCCCGTCCGCCCCGGACGTGGCCGCGTCGCCGGAGCCCCTCGCCGTTCCCGCCTCGGCGGTGACCGAAGCGGGCGGGCGGACCTCGGTCTTCGTCGTCCGGGCCGGCCGGGCGGCGCTCCTCACGGTGCGGGTCGGCGAGGAGCGCGACGGCCGGCGGGAGGTGCTCGGCGGACTCACCGAGGGCGACCGCGTGGTGACAAACCCGCCCCCGGATCTCTCCGACGGGGCGGAAGTGACGGAGGTCCTTCGATGAGCATGGTGCGGGCGGAGAAGGTCACGAAGGTCTACCGGAAGGGCGGGGTGGAGATCCGGCCCCTCGACGGCGTGGACCTCGAGGTCGAACCGGGGGAGTTCGTCTGCCTCATGGGACCCTCGGGCTCCGGCAAGACGACACTCCTGAACCTCGTGGCCGGCATCGACCGGCCCACGAGCGGCCGGGTGTTCGTCGGTGAGGACGAGGTCTCCGCCATGAGCGAGACCGCCCTCGCCGGATGGCGGACGCGGTCCATCGGGTACATCTTCCAACTCTACAATCTGATCCCGGTCCTCACCGCGCGGGAGAACGTGGAACTGCCGCTCCTGCTGCTCCCGATGTCGAGGAAGGCCCGGAAGAAACACGTGGAGACGGCGCTCTCGGCGGTCTCCCTGCTCGATCGCGCCGCCCACTACCCCCGCCAGCTCTCCGGCGGGCAGGAGCAGCGGGTGGCCATCGCCCGCGCCATCGTCACGGACCCCAAGGTCATCGTGGCCGACGAGCCCACCGGCGACCTCGACGCCGCCTCCGGGGAGGAGATCCTCGACCTCCTCGCCGCGCTGCGGCGGGAGTTCGGCAAGACGCTGCTCATGGTGACGCACAGCCCCCGAGCCGCGGAGCACGCGGGGCGGGTCGTCCATCTCGACAAGGGACTCATACGGCCGGCCGCGGAGCCCGCGGCGGCCGGGAAAGGCCAGACATGATCCGGTTCGTGCCGTACATACTCCGGAGCGCGTGGCGCAACCGCGTGCGATCGACGCTCACCGTGCTCGGCGTGGCGACGGCGGTCTTCATCGTGACCGGCCTCGCCGCGATCCTCGAGTCGCGGAGGAGCGCCGTGGCCGCGACGCCTGAAACACTCCTCGCGGTGTCCGAAAAGGACAAGTGGTGACCCACCCAATCCAGAATCCCCGGGGTCCGGGGATTGGTCGCCCGCATCGAGAAAGAGGTGCCGGGCGTGGTGGGCGCGACCGTCTTCAACGCCAAGCAGAACAGGTGAATGTCGTCGGGCGGCGGTCTCGTGAAGATCGCGGGCATCGACAAGGGACGGATCGCGGAGTTCCTGGACATCGAGGTCAGTGAGGAGGCCCTGCGTGAGTTCCGGGAGCGGCGCAACGGCGCGCTCCTGGGCGTGGACATCGCGAACGATCGGGACATGAGGCAGCGGTTCGTGTGGGAAGCCGGGAAGGAGTTCGCCATCGCGGACTTCGGCGGTCTCACCATGTTCATGGCCGGCGTCTTCACTCCCCGGGACCCGACGTTGCGGTCGGTGATCCTCGCGGGCGACGTCTTCCTCGAGGAAGTGGACGACCGGCGCGGCGAGGGCAACCAGATCCTCGTGAAGATCGCCCACCGCGACGAAGCGCCGCGGGTGGCGAAGGCGATCGACTCGATGGACTTTCCGGTCAAGCTCCAGACCTCCACCCAGCAGGCCGCTCTCGACCAGGCCGTCGCCGACCTCGACGAGATGCTCCGGTACGCGGCGCACGTGATCGCGGCGGTGGCGCTGGTGATCTTCGTCGGGCTCGCGAACGCCACGTCCATGGCCGTGCGCGAGCGGGTGCGGGAGGTGGGAATGCTGCGGAGCCTCGGATTCCGGAGGCGCAAGGTCGTGGGCCTCGTCGCCGCCGAGACGCTGCTCCTGTCGCTGGCCGGTGGACTCCTCGGTTGCGGGGGAGCGTGGGCGCTGATCGCGGCCTCCGGCGGAACGCTCCATTCCGGCTCCTACGCCTTCCCGGTGGAGTTGCCGGCGTGGCTCGCGGGGGCCGCGGTGCTCGCCGCGGGGTTCGTCGGACTCCTCGGAGGGCTCCCGGCGGGGGTCCGGGCGAGTCGCCGGCCCATCGTCGCCGCCCTCAGGAGCGTGGATTGATGAAAGGCGTCCCGATCCGGTACTCCCTGCGGAACCTCATGCGCCGGCCGATGCGAACGGTGCTTACCCTGCTCGGCCTCTCGCTCCTCACGGCGCTCATCGTGTTCCTCGTGGCCTTCGGGCGGTCGTTCGGGCGCGCCCTGCGCGTTCCCGGGGACCCCCGCGTGCTCATCGCGCTGTCCAAGCGCGCGCAGACGTTCGAGTTCTCCTCCATCCGGCCCTCGGACCTCGACCTCCTCGAAAACGCGGTGGTGGACGACCTCGCCGCGACGGAGCGGTACGAACCGCTCTTCAGCAAGGAGATCTTCAACTACGCGGGGGTGCGTCTCGCCGGCGACGCTCCGGGAGTCACCCGGGAAGGCCTGGTCCACGGGATCCGGCCGGAGATGGCGCCGGCGCTGCTCCACGGTTTCGCTCTCGAGACGGGGCGGCTGCCGGAATCCGGGGCGAACGAGGCGCTCGTCGGCCGGAACGCCGCGTCGCGGCTGCGCGTCCCGGAGGCCTCCCTCGCGGTGGGGGCGAAGATCGGCCTCGGTGATGACGAGGAGTTTACGGTGGTGGGGGTGTTCAAGGCGCCCGGCACGATCTACGAGAACTGGATCCTCGCCGACCCCGAGGATCTGCGGCAGACGCTGCGGCGCACCGACTACTCGTTCGCCCGCTTCAAGGTCGTGGACGGCGTCGACGTCGCTGTCCTCGCGAAGCGGCTCTCCGAGGACGAGCGCTTCGAGCTGAGCGTGCTCCCGGAGGAGGTCTACTTCGCCGACTTCGCCGAGGGGTTCGCGAACTTCGAGCGCTTCGCCGGACTCCTCGCGGTCGTCCTCGCGGTGGCGGGCATCCTCACCGGCATGAACACGCTCCACAACTCCGTCGTGGGGCGGACGAGGGAGATCGGCACGCTCCGGGTGCTCGGGTTCTCGAAGGCGAAGGTCTTCGCGGCCTTCCTCGTCGAGGCGCTTCTCCTCACCGGGACCGCGGGGCTCCTCGGCTGCGGGATCGGGATCCTGACCCACGGCCTTCCGGTGCGGGTCCCGGTGGCGGCCACGTTCCCGGTCGTGGTGGACGGCGCGGCTCTCGCCACGGGTCTCGTGGCGGCCCTGCTCATGGGGTTCCTCGGCCTGCTCTTCCCCATGCTCCGGGCGCTCCGGATGCCGGCGCCGGAGGCGGTGAGGGCGGCATGAGATGAGGCCCGGCGCGCTCCTGCTCCTCGGGTCGGTCCTCCTCTGCGCCTGCACCACGGCGCCGGATCGGGCCCCCGCGCCGGTCGCGCCGGTCGTGGCGGCCGTCCCCGCGGCGGATCAGCGCCCGGCGTTCCCCGCCGCCCCGGGGCTCGCCGAGGTCCTCGCGCGGGCCGTGCAGGCTCCACGGGCCGAGGCCTCGCTCGTCGAGGCGGAGGTGGAGCGCGGCGGGCTGCTCCAGGCCTCGCTCCCGCCGAACCCGGAGTTCTCGACGTCCGCGGAGCGGCTGGGGATGAACATGGCCGACCGCCTCGTGCCGCGCTGGCGCGCCGAGGGGATGCAGCGGATCGAGACGGCCGGGAAGCGCGGGGCGCGCGTGGCCGCCGCCGAGGGGAGGGTCCGCTCCTCGGAAGCGCGGGCCCGGGAGGCGCGGATCGCGGTGGCCGGGGATGCGGCGCTCCTGCACCAGCGGCTCCTTGCCCTCGCCGCGCGCCTCGCCATCCGGACGGAGCGCGTCGCGGCGACCGCGGAACTGCTCGCCCTGCGGGAGAGGCAGTTCGCCGCGGGACGGACGGGGGAGTCGGAGATCCCGCCGCTCAGGGCCCTGCTCGGTGAGAGGAGGGCCGAGGTGCTCGAGGACCGGGCGGAACTCGCCGGCGCGCTCCGGGCGCTGGAAGGTCTGCTCGCCCTCGCCCCGGGGACGGTCACGGGCGCCTCCGGGCGGCTCCTCGCCGTCGCGGATCTCCCGCCGGGGCGGGACGGGATCGCCGGGAACCCCGAGGTCCTGAGGCTCCGGGCCGAGCGCGCCGCCGCCGCCGCAAGGGTCTCGAGCGAGGAGGCGAAGGCCATCCCCGACGTGACGGTGGCCCTCGGCGTGGAGAACGAGGAGATCGGTCGGCGCGGCCACGACTTCATGGGGATGGCCGGGGTCACGATGCCGCTCCCGCTGTTCGACCGGAACCAGGGCGCCATCGCCGCCGCCCGGGCGGAGGTCCGCCGGACGGAGGTCATGCTCCGGGAGGCCGAGGCCCGGGCCCTGGCGGAGGTGGAAGGGCTCTCGAGTACGGCCGAGGAGCTCGCGGCTTCGCGGCGGACCCTCGCCTCGGAGGCGCTGCCGGCGCGGGAGCGGGTCCTCTCCCTCGCCGAGGCCGCGGCCCGGGGCGGCCGCACCGACCTCGTCCCGGCGATCGAGGGCCGACTCGCGGTGCTCGACCTCCGGGAGGCGATCATCGAGCGGGACCTCGCCGTCGCGGAGAAGCTGGTGCGCCTGCTGGCCGTCCGGGGTGTCCCCCCCGAGGAGTGGGCCGCCGGAGGGAGCGCGGTGCGATGAGCGGGGAGCTCGCCGGTCTTCCCGCGGCGGAGCCGGTCCGCCCGCCGCCGGGACTCCGGCGGACCTTCGCCGCGCTGCGGTTCCCGAACTACCGGCGGTGGTTCTTCGGCCAGATGATCTCGCTCTTCGGCACCTGGATGCAGATGACCGCCCAGGGCTACCTCGTCTACGACCTCACCCGCTCCTCGGCCTACCTCGGCTACGTGGCTTTCGCCTCGGGTGTGCCGACCTGGCTCTTCATGCTCTACGGCGGCGTGGTGGCCGACCGGGTGTCGCGGCGGACGCTGATGGTGGTCACGCAGTCGGCGATGATGCTGCTCGCCTTCGTCCTGTCGGCGCTCACCTTCACCGGTGCCGTCGAGCCCTGGCACATCCTCGTCCTCGCGGCGCTCCTCGGCGTGGCGAATGCCTTCGATGCACCGGCCCGGCAGGCCTTCGTGCTGGAGATGGTGGACCGGGCGCACCTGACCAACGCCATCGCCCTGAACTCCACGATGTTCAACTGCGCCACGGCGCTGGGACCGGCGGCCTCCGGGCTCGTCTACGCCGCCTTCGGGCCGGGTTTCTGCTTCGCCATCAACGGGCTGACCTTCCTCGCGGTGATCGCCTCGCTCCTCTCGATGAAGCTCGCGCCGAGAACGGAGGGGGCGCGGAAGGGCTCGGGGCTCGCCGATCTGCTCGCCGGCCTGCGCTACGTCTTCGGCCACTCCGTGATCCGGGTGCTCATCGCCCTGGTGGGGCTCGTGACGCTGTTCGGGCTCTCCTTCGCCACGCTGCTCCCGGCGATCACGGTGACGGTGCTCGGCGGAGATGCCCGGACCCTCGGCTGGCTCCAGTCCTCGCGCGGCTTCGGGTCCCTCCTCGGGGCGCTCCTCGTCGCCTCCCTCGGCACGGTGGCGTACAAGGGGCGCCTGCTGACCTGGGGATCGCTCGCGCTCCCCGCGATGCTCTTCCTCTTCGGTCTGACTCGCTGGCTCCCCCTGTCCCTCCTGACCCTCGTGGGGCTCGGCACGGCGCTGATCCTGACTCTCAATGTCGCCAACGCCCTCGTGCAGACCGTGGTCGAGGACGGGATGCGGGGCCGGGTCATGGCGGCCTACAGCCTGACCTTCTTCGGGCTGATGCCCCTCGGGGGGCTCCTTGCCGGGGCAGTGGCCCACCGGGTGGGGGAGCCGGTCACCGTCCTCGCCTCCGCCGTGATCCTGTTCTTCGCGGCGGCGCTCATCGCCCTTCTCCTGCCCCGGATCCGCGCCCTGCCGTGACCGTTGCCAGGGAACCCTTCCGCCCGACGGCGCGGGAGTCCCGGGGCGGGCGGACGGTCAGCGACGCCCGCCGCCTCCGCCGCCGCGCCGCCCCCCGAAACGGGAGCCGCCCACGGGACCGCGACGCCAGTTGCCGTCGTAGTCATTGTCCTGCTCGGCACTGAGGATCTGGGCCTCGAGGGCCTCGATGGAGGGGTCGTCGGGGATGAGTTCCGCGGCCTTGTCCGCCTGCTCCTTGGCCTGCGGGAGCGAAGTGCGCCACAGGTACATTTCGCCGCGGTGGACGTAGCCCTTCACGAGGGCGCGGGTGATCTCCTCCTTCAGGGCCGTCGCCTCTTCCGCAAGGACCGGATCCTCCGTGGCCTTCTTCAGGATGGCCTCGGTGTCCGCGAGCGCGGACTGACCCATCGCCAGGGCCTGACCGAGGGCGTTGATGGCGTTGTTGTCGTTGTCTTCCTGCAGACCTTTCGAGGCGACCTCGCGCGCCCTCCGCAATGCCTCCCGCACGGGCTCGAGGACCTTCTCGCGTGCCTCCGCGACCTTGCGGTCCGCCTCCGCGAGGGCCGCCATCTTCATCTCGCGGTCCTTCTCGGCCTTCCGGGCGATGGCCGCCTCCACCTCGGGGAGGAAGTCCGCCGCCTCGGCTCCCGCCGGGGTGTCGGGGGCGCGGACGAGGAGGCGTTCCACCTTCTGCAGCGCCATGTCGAGTCGCCCCGCCGCGAGGTCCTTCCGGGCAGAGGCGAGGATGTGTGCGGCGATGCCCTCGCGGATCTCCGGGAGCTTCCCCTCGCGGATATCGGCGATGAGCTTCGGATCCAGTTCGGCGGCCTTCCTCACCTGGACCTGGGCCCGGGAGAAGAGCCCCTTGTCGACGGCCCAGAGAGCCAGACGCAGGTGGGCCTTGGCGTCCGACCCGCAGGCCTTGTCCCTCTGCTCATAGAAGTACGCCGCGTCCAACTTGTCGGCAGGGATCAGGATCTCCACCTGGTCGCCGTGCTTCGTGCGGCCCTTGACCATGAGTCCGTTCTCCTCGACTCTCAGGATCACCCCCCTCCGGACGGAGCCGTCCTCGAGGAGGATGTCCTCGAGCGCGAGGGCGGGGAGCGCCATGAGAAGGAGTACGGCCGAAGAGAGGACACTTCGGAAGATTGTCATGCGGGATCTCCTCGTTGAGCGACGACAGTTCACGGAAGGTGTATCTTACCGTCCGGAAGGTGGTCTGGCATCAGACGAAACCGCGAACCGTCCGGATCGCCCATGCCGGGAACCACCGAAGGACATTCTCCACATGGAACCGCCGACGCGGGCCGGCTTCCCGGGTACGCAAGGCGACTTCGGCGAAAACGGTGGCTCCCGCGGATCGGCCAGGGAACTCGCGCATGGAACAGATTTCCGCTCGTCACAGCATCGCCCGCCGGCTGCAGATCGGAGTCGGGCTGGCCGCCGGGCTGGTCTTCGCCCTGAGTCTTGGGCTGAACTACCGGGCCGGCCGCGCGGAACTGGAGGCTCAGACCAACGCCCGGGCGCTGTCCGATGTCCGGGCCGGCGCGCGCCGGGTGGATGACCTCATCGCCCGCCTGGGCATGCTGCCCCGGAGCACCGGAAGCCGCCAGATGGCGTACGGACGCGACCCCGACCCCGGCATGGTCCCGTTCATGGCCCAACTCCTCTCCCAGGTGCCGGAGGCAGAGGTGTACGGCCTTGCCATGGCCTTCGAGCACAAGGACTGGCGGGAGGCGGATGCGATGCCCTGGGTGGATCGCAAGAGCTGGCCGGGACCGACCCGCGTGGGGTACGACTACCACGACCCCGGACAGGAGTGGTACAGCGGAACAAGGAAGGCGGGGACCTTCTACGTCACGGAGCCGTACTTCGACGGGGGCGGCTCCGAGATCACCATGGTGACACTCTCGGTCCCGATGTTCGATGCCGACTCGAACTTCCTCGGGGTCGCCACGGCGGATCTGGCTCTGGACCGGATCCGCGAGCTCGTGCGGACGGGCGGCCGGCGGGGGGCGGAGGAGAGCGGGCGGGGAGGCACGAGCGAATACGCGTTCCTGGTGAGCCGCGCGGGGAAGATCCTCGTGCACCCGGACGAGAGACTCATGCTGCGAAAGGGCTTTCCCGGCGCCGACCTGACCACCCGGCCCGGAGGAGCGGCCATCGCCGGCAAGCCGGAAGGTTTCGAGGTGGTCTCGACGGACGGGGAACCGCGGCGGGTCTACTGGGCGACCTCGCCGCTCACCGGATGGAAGATGGTCCTCGACATCCACGAAGACGCCATCCTCGGTCCGGCGCGCGGTCTCATGGTCCGTTCCGTGCTCGTCGGCTTCGCCGGTCTGGTCTTGCTGATCGTCGCCGTGTCGATCTTCGCCCGCCGGATCGGCCAACCGCTGCTGGGACTCACGCGCGCGGCTTCCGACATCGAGCAGGGCGACTTCCGGGAGAACACGCTGGGCGGTCTCCCGCAACGCGGCGACGAACCGGAACCGCACCGCGGAACTGACCGCGCGCGCCACGGACCTCGAGAGACTCACGCGCGAGTCCGAGGAACGCGCCGCGGTGGAGTCGGGGCTGTCCGCGCTGAACTCGAACCTGCGCGGCAATCTGACGGTGGCCCAGGTCGCGGAGCGGGGGCTTTCGGCGGCCATCGAGTTCCTGGGAGCGCCCATGGGGGCGGTGTTCGTCGCGGGCCGGGACGGAGTCCTCGAACGTCAGGCCGCGCATGCCTATCCCGGCGGGCCGGGAATTCGAACGTCCTTTCCCCTCGGCACCGGAATCGTCGGACAGGCGGCCCTGTCGCGCCAGCCGGTGGTCGTCGAGCCGGACGGTGAGACGCTCCGCGTGCAGTTCGGATTCGGCGCGCTCAGTCCCTCGCGGATCGTCGCCTGTCCGCTGCTGGCCAGCGACGAGCCGGTCGGTGTCCTGGAGATCTGCCTGTTCCGGCCGTTGACAGAACCCCAGAGCCGCTGGCTCGAGAAGGCCTCCGAGGTGGTGGCGAATGCACTGCGTTTCGCATTGGAGGCTGAGGAGCGGCGACAGGCGGAAGAACGGTATCGCCTCATCCTCGAATCGAGCTCCGAAGGCATCTTCGGAACGGACGTCGACGGGAACATCACCTTTGTGAACGCCGCCGCCTGCCGGATGCTCGGCTACTCCACCGGGGAACTGGTCGGGCAGCCCTCCCACGAAGCCTTCCACCATCACCGGTGCGACCAGACCCCGTACCCGATCGAAGAGTGCCCGATGTACGCGGCCTACCGGCACGGCAGGGCCAGTCGCATCGACGACGAGCTCCTGTGGTGCAAGGATGGCACCGGCCTGCCGGTGGAATACGGCGCGACGCCGATCCGGAAGGACGGCGTGGTGGTCGGCTCGGTGGTCAGCTTCACCGACATCACCGTGCGCCGGCAGCAGGAGCAGGAACTGCAGACCCAGCACAGCGCCCTCGAATCCGCCGCCAACGCCATGGCCATCACCGATCGATCGGGCACCATCCAGTGGGTGAATCCGGCGTTCACGCGGCTGACGGGGTACGAGCGCGAGGAGGCCGTGGGCCAGAACCCCCGTGTGCTCAACTCCGGCGCACATGACCGGAGCTTCTTCGAGAACATGTGGCGGACGATCCTGGCCGGCTCCGTCTGGCAGGGCACGCTCACCAACCGTCGCAAGGACGGTGTCCTGTATCAGGAGGAGATGACGATCACGCCCGTGCGCACCCAGCGCGGGGAGATCACGCACTTCGTCGCGGTGAAGCAGGACATCACGGAGCGCCTGCGCGCCGAGCAGCGGGTGCGCGAGACGGAGCGGTTCTTCCGCAGCGTGCTGGAACTGGCCCCGGACGGCATGATGGTAGTGGATGAGAACGGGGGGATCCAGCTGGCCAACGCCCAGTGCGAGAAGCTGTTCGGCTACCCCCGGGAGGAGTTGATCGGCCAGCTCGTGGAGAAGCTCGTGCCTGCGGAAGTCCGGGACCGGCATCCCGCCTTGCGCGGGGCTTTCCACCGCACGGAGGGCGCTCGCCCGATGGGGGTGGGGCGCGAACTCCTCGGCCTTCGCCGGGACGGGACACCCTTCCCCGTGGAGATCGGATTGAGTGCGCTCCCGGCACGGGAAGGCACCGGCGCGCAGGTAGCCGTGTCCATTCGCGACATCACGGAGCGCAAGGCCATCGAGGCCGAGTTGAAGAGGCGCTCGGACGAGCTTTCCCAGATCAACTTCAAGGCGGACTTCGCGCTGGAGTTGACCAGGGCCGGCTACTGGCACGTGCCGCTGGACGGCTCCGGCTGGTACAACTCCTCCGAACGCGCCGTGCGCATCTTCGGCGACCCGCCCGTGCCCGACCATCGCTACACCCTCGAACACTGGATGAAGCACGTGGAACTCGGCGACGCGGCGGCGGCCCGGGTCACGGCGCAGAACTTCGGGGATGCCGTCGCCGGGAAGATCCCGGTCTATGACGCCATCTACGCCTACAAGAGGCCCGTGGACGGGCGTGTCGTCTGGATCCATGCCCTGGGTCACGTCGCCACGGATGCCGATGGCAGGCCCACCGACATGTTCGGCGTCACGCAGGACATCACCGACGTCAAGCTGCTGGAACTCGAGTTGGTCGGAGCCCGGCAGCGGGCGGAGGAAGCCACGCAGATGAAGTCCATGTTCCTCGCGAACATGAGCCATGAGATCCGCACGCCGATGAACGCCATCATCGGCCTCTCGCACCTCGCACTCAGGACGCAGCTCACCCCGAAGCAGCGCGACTACATCGGCAAGGTGCACAACGCCGGCACGTCACTGCTGGCGGTCATCAACGACATTCTGGATTTCTCCAAGATCGAAGCGGGCAAGCTCGACCTCGAAGCCACCGACTTCAGACTCGACGAAGTCATCAGCTCCGTCACGACGCTCACGGCGCAGAAGGCGCACGAGAAGGGGCTGGAGTTCCTCGCGCACGTCGCCCCGGGACTGCCCGAAGTCCTGCTCGGTGACCCTCTCCGCCTCGGCCAGATCCTCACGAACCTCGTGAACAACGCCGTCAAGTTCACCGAGCAGGGCGAGATACGGCTCGGGATCGAACAGGTCGAGCGCACGGGCGAGCAGGTCCAGCTCCGGTTCTCCGTCCGGGACTCCGGCATCGGCATGACGAAGGACCAGGCCGCGAGGCTCTTCCAGCCGTTCACGCAGGCCGACATGTCCACGACCCGCAAGCACGGCGGCACGGGCCTCGGCCTGACCATCTGCCGCCGGCTCGTCGAGCTGATGGGAGGGAATATCTCTCTCGAGAGCGAGCCTGGCGCCGGCACCACCTTCTCCTTCACCGTCCGGCTCGGCATCGGCACGGCGAAGGGCACGGGCCGGATCGTTCCCCCGAAGCTCGCCCGACTGCGCGTGCTGGTCGTGGACGACAACTCCGCCGCGCGCGAAATCCTCGAGGAGCCCCTCGGCAGCGTGGTTCGCCGGGTGGACACGGTCGCCTCGGGTGAGGCGGCTCTGGCGGCGATCCGGCAGCACGATGCCGGCGAGCCGTACGACATCGTGTTCATGGACTGGCGCATGCCCGGCATGAACGGCCTCGAGACCAGCCGGTACATCAAGAGCGACGAGACGCTCACGCACCCGCCCCACATCGTGCTGGTCACCGCGTTCGGCCGCGATGAAGTCCGCGAGGAAGCCGAGCGCCTGGAGCTCGACGGTTTCCTGGTCAAGCCCGTCACCCGGTCCATGATCG
>JALOQY010000101.1 GCA_025459285.1 Planctomycetota bacterium
CACGCAAGACTCGCTTCCGGATGGTCTGGCCTGACCTTTCCGAGCAGGACTCGCACCTGCGGGGATCCGCTACTGGCCATCAAGGCGGCATCTCTGCATCCTCTCCTGTCAGTCCAAGCTTCTTGGCGCACGAGAAAGGCGGGCTAGCCCGCGTTCCGGCCGACGAGGACGTGCCACGCCGTGCGGAGGAGGATCTCGATGTCGAGGAGGAGCGACCAGTGCGAGAGGTAGTGGAGGTCGTGACTCAGCCGCTCCGAGAGGTCACTCTCACCCCGGAGGCCGTGGATCTGCGCCCAGCCGGTGAGCCCCGCCGGAATGTGGTGCCGGCGCATGTAGCCGGGAAGGCGTTCGCGGAAGACCTCGATGAACACCGGCCTCTCCGGTCGCGGTCCGACGAGGCTCATGTCTCCCCGAAGGACATTCAGAAGCTGGGGCAGCTCATCCAGCGAGAAGCGCCGGAGCAGCGCCCCGATGCGGGTGCGCCGGGGGTCTCCCGTCACGGCCCAGACCGCTCCCGTGGTCGATTCGGCGTCCGGCCTCATGGTCCGGAACTTCAGGATGGTGAAGCGCCGTCCGTCGAGCCCCATGCGTTCCTGGCGGTAGAGGATCGGCCGTCCGGACAGGACGAGGACGGCCAGGCCGACGAGGGCGAGGACCGGGAGCAGGACGACCAGGAGCGCTCCGCCGACGAGGAGGTCGAAGAGACGCTTGACCACGCGCCGGTGGCCGAGAAACAGGTTCTCCTGGAGCGTCACCAGCGGCAGGGACCCGAGCATGGCGACGCCGGCGACCCGGGCGTCCCGAAGGTCGGGGACCACGCGCACGTCGACCATTTCGCGCGCCAGTCGGGCCACGGCGTCCGCGAGCCTCCCGGCGCCGTCGGCCGGATAGCAGAGGAGAACCTGGTCCGGACGGTGGGCCGCAAGGGCCGCGGGGATGCCGGCGGGATCGGAGATCCTCGCGACGACGCGCACGGCGCACCACGGCTTCGAGGCGATCTCCCGCTCGACGCGGTCCGCCCCGGGTCCGTCACCCACGAGCAGCGCCCGGCTCAGTCCCGTCCCTCGCGACGCCAGGGCGCGAAGGAGGCGGAGCGCCGTCATCCTGCCGGCGCAAAGGAGCGGTACGGCGACCACGGGGAAGAGCGCCAGGACCCCGCGGCTGAACTGGTACCGGTCCCGGTAGAGGAGGGCGCCGGAAAGGAGGAGGAGCGTCGCCGCCGCCACGGCCCCCACGGTGGACCGGAGATCCGGGCCGGCGGGGTCCCCCGGGCGGGGCAGACGGTAGCTGCCGGTGAACGCATAGGTCGCGATGCAGAGGAGGAGCGCCGGTGGCAGCGCCGCGAGGTAGCGGGCGGGAACCCATCCCTCCATGACGGGCAGGAGACCGGATGAGAAGCGCAGGAGGTAGGCCGAAATCAGTGCGGTGCACGTCGCCACGAGGTCGGCGAGGACGAGGAGTGCGGCGCGGGGCTGGGAGTGTCGCCGGAGCAAGCGGACACGATCATGCGGATCGGGGGCGGCCGGCGCAAGTCCGTCAGGAGGAATCATGCGGAACCCTTTGACGTGTCGATAGAATTCTGGCCCCCGA
Organism: Planctomycetota bacterium; assembly: GCA_025459285.1. Lineage (GTDB taxonomy): Bacteria > Planctomycetota > JAJSAM01 > JAJSAM01 > JAJSAM01 > Prado167. The sequence continues at coordinate 1,591 of JALOQY010000101.1, forward strand.
GGGACTCGAGATGCCGGAAACCCTGTTCGCCGGGTCGCGCGAGAAAGTCATCTCCGTCGAAGAATTCCTCCCTGTGGTCACCGAGGCCGCAGCGGGTCTGCTCGCGCTGCGGGACGAGGTGTCCCGGGGCGAGAACCGCGAGTGGAACCGCCGGTTCATCTCCCGCATGCTGCGGGATGTCCAGCATCTGCGAACTGTTCTCATGGACTACGAGGCCCAGGAGAACCGGGAGTTCTCGTACTTCACGGAGATCGCGGCCGGCATACGCGGATTCGCCACTCTGATCTACGTCCTGAAGCACCTGAAGGAGCGGTATCTGCGCTCGCCGATCCGCGAGAGGAACCCCACCGAGGACGTCTTCCTCGTGGAGACGCAGAGGACCCTCGTTTTCTGCGGCCGGACCCTGAGGAGCCTCTTCGAGGCGCTCGTGGAGGAGTGCGGCATCCTCGGTGTGGGAGTCCCCGAAGCGGAGCCCACCGAACAGGCGAACGGCTCCGCCCCCCCCGCGATCCGGTGTCATCTTCCCCACAACATCGGGGAGGAGGCGATCGGGGGCGAGGGCGAGATGATCGCGCAGGTCGCGGCGCACTTCCTCCGGGTCGCGGATGACTATGCGGCGCTGCGCCCGAAGCACCTGGCGACGCTCGGCGAGCTCCGTGACTTCGTACTCGGCAAGCTGGACGAGGAGGAGGCTCGCCGCATCGAGTCCTCGATGCACGCGATCCAATCGAAGTACGACACCTACATCCAGCAGACCCGGACCGAGCAGGCCGACGCTGATCTGAAGCGCCTGCGATCGATCATCTCGTTGACTCTCCACCTCTTCGAAATCACGACTCACGCGATCCACTTCTACGAGCGCCACGAGAACGACATCCGTTCCGCCTCGGCCATGGAGAAGCTCGCGAAGATCGTGGACAAGACCGGCGTCCTCGACCGGGCGGTGAACTACGCGTTCCGCACCGCCGGCACCTTCATCGCCGCGGGTCGGGAGATCGCCACCCGTCTGATACCCGCCTACACCTCCATCCGCGACATCACGATCCCGATCCCTCCGGACGTCCGCCTCCACATCCGGCCCGCGGCGCTGATCGCGGCGGTGGTCGCGCACCACGGGACTCCGGTGCGCATGCGGATGGGGGGACATGAAGTGGATGCCGAGTCGGTCACCGAGGTGATCTACCTGGCCGGTTCGAACCAGGACGCGCGGGAGGTCTCGTTCCTCGGGGACCACCGGCCGCTCGACGACCTCAGGCTCCTGTTCGAGGTCGGCCTGCAGGACGACGGCCACGAGAAGATCCTCGCGCGCCTCCCCTATCTCCGGCGCACCTGACGAACCCGTCGCCCAGGAGCTGGAACCCGAGCAGGGCGAGGGTGATCGCGACCGAGGGGAACGTCACGAGCCACCAGTGGGTTTCGACGGCGGTGATCCCTCGCACGCCCTCGGCGGCCAGGCGTCCCCACGATGGGTATGGTTCCGGCACGCCGAGCCCGAGGAAGGAAAGGAACGCCTCCTGCAGGATGACCCGGGGCACGGTCAGCGTGGCGTAGGCCGCGATGATGCCGGACAGGTTCGGCAGGATGTGACGGAGGAGAATCCGGACGGGGCCCGCCCCGAGCGCCCGCGCCGCCAGCACGAAGTCCCGCGATCGCAGCGAAAGGACCTGACCGCGGACGATCCGCGCCATCGTGAGCCACTGCACGGCCCCGAGCACGATGAGCAGAGCGGCCACGCGACCACCCGGCCCCGCCCGCGGGCCGAGGAACAACGTCATGACGAGGATGACCAGGAAGAGGAACGGCAGGGCGTAGAGGACATCCACCATGCGCATCATCCAGGCATCCACCCGGCCGCCCGCGTAACCCGAGACGAGACCGAAGGCGACGCCGATCACCACCGACACGAGCGTGGCAAGCAGGGCGACGAGGAGGGAAACCCGCGATCCATGGAGGAGCCGCGAGAGGAGATCCCGCCCTTCCAGGTCGGTGCCGAGGAGGTGACCGCTCGAACCGGGCGGGAGGTACTGGGCGGACAGGTCCTGTGCCGCGAAGTCATGGGTCGCGAGAAGCGGGGCGAGGACCGCGGCCGCCCCCATCAGCAACAGCATGCCGCCGCCGAGGATCGACGCCGCGCCCCGCATCAGCGCGTCCTCGCCCGGGGGTCGAGCGCCGCGAGCGCCAGATCCGAGAGGAAGTTCAGCGTCACGAGCAGCGCCGAGTAGACGAGAACCGTGCCCATCACGAGCGAGTAGTCGCGGTTCAAGGCGCTGTTGACGAAGTGCGTGCCGAGGCCGGGGAGGGCGAAGATCCGTTCCACGACCACCGAGCCCGTGAGCACGCCCGCCGCCGCCGGGCCGAGGAACGACACGACGGGCAGCAGCGCGGTGCGCAGACCGTGGACCAGCACGACCCTCGTCTCGGAGATCCCCTTCGAGCGGGCCGTCCGGATCCAGTCCTCCCCCATCGTTTCCGCGAGGCCGGACCGCGCGAGCCGGGCTATCACGGCGGCCATGGGCAGGCCCAGCGTGAGCACCGGGAGCACGAGACTCGCGGCCCCCTCGAGCAGTCCGGCGGGAAACCAGCGCAGGTGCAGGGAGAAGAGGAGGAGGAGCGCGGCACCGAGGACGAAGCTCGGGATGGAGATGAAGAGGAGGGCAAACATGGACACCGCCCGGTCCGCGAGACCTCCGGGGTGCCGGCCGGCCAGTGCTCCGGCGAGCACGCCGAGGACGAGCGCAATGCCGAGGGCGAGGCCTCCGAGGAGGAACGATGGAGGGATGGCGGCGGCCAGCACCTCGTTCACGGTGAGCCCGGGGTAGCACGAGGAGGGGCCGAGGTCTCCGCGGAGGAGGTCCGCGAGCCATCCCGCGTACTGCGCCGGGAGAGAACGGTCGAGGCGATATCGCGCCTCCTGGGCCGCACGCACCGCCGCGTCCACCTCGCGGTCGGCGTCGAAGGGTCCACCGGGGGCGAGGCGAAGCAGGAAGAAGGAAACCGTGGCGATGAGGAGGAGCGTGACCAGGAGCCCCCCGACGCGGCGCACGGCGAACGGGATCATCGGCGTTCCCCGGCGCGAAGATCGACGAAGGAGACGAGGCCCAGGGCGTTCGCCGCGAAGCCCTGCACGGCCGGGGCGACGAGGAACCGGGTCGTGGGGTGCCAGAGCGGGATCACGGGAGCCTCGTCCCCCACGAGCAGGGCCTCCGCCTCGGCGAGAAGGCCGAACCGGCGTCGGATCCAGGCCTCGGGTGGTTCGCCCGGCTCCGGGGTCGCGGCCCGCTCGAGGAGAGTGTCGTAGGCGGCGCTGGCGAAACCCGTGCGGTTGTTCCCGCTGCCGGCGGCGAAGCAGTCGAGGAACGTCGTGGGGTCCGGGTAGTCACCGATCCACTGGGCCAGGCAGAGGTCGTAGTCGAGGGCCCGCTGCGCGGCAAGGGAGACCTTCCACTCCCGCGGATCGAGTCGGATGTCGACCCCGAGGCGCTCGCGCAAATCGTGCTGGAGGACGGTGGCTGCCGCGGCGTACTCCGGGTTGTCCGGAAAAAGGAGACCGAGCGCAGGGAGGCCGCGCCCGCCCGGGTGGCCCGCCGAGGCGAGGAGTTCCGCCGCCGCGGCGGGTTCGAACGTCCTGCCCGCGGGCGGGTCGTATCCCGCGACGCCGGGAGGGACGAGCGAGTATGCCGGCCGCTCCCCGCCCCGGAGGATCCGCGAGCAGAGCGTCTCGCGGTCGATGGCCAGCGACAGCGCCCGGCGCACCGCGGCCGACGCGAGGGAAGGTCGCGTGATGTTCACGCGGAGGAAGGCCGTGGCGAACCTCGGTCCGGTCCGGAAATCGGGTCGGTCGCGCAGGCGATGGAGGATCGGCGAGGGGACGGAGAACACGATGTCCGCGGCCCCGGTCTCATAGAGGTTGAACTGTGTGTTCGGATCGGGGACCGGATGGAGGCGGATCCGCTCGGCCCCCGCGACGTCACGGCCATGGTAGGACGGGCTGCGCCGCAGGACGAGGTGGCGGTAGAAGGACCACTCCTCCAGGACGAATGGACCGTTCGTCACGATATGGCCGGGCCGCGTCCAGCGATCGCCGTGGCGCTCGACGGCACTCCGGTTCACGGGCAGGAGTGTGGCGAACGCGGCAAGCGACGCGAAGTAGGGCACCGGCCGTTCGAGGCGGACGACCAGGGTGAGGGCGTCCGGAGCCTCGATGCCCACCGAATTCTCGTCGGTCCGTTTGCGCTGCCGGTCCCGCGCGCCACGGACGCCGAACAGGAGTCCGGCGTAGGGGGAGGCCGTGCGTGGGTCGAGCACCCGGAGGAAGGACCAGCGGAAGTCCTCCGCCGTCACCGGCGAACCGTCGGACCAGCGACCATCCGGGCGCAGGTGGAAGGTGACGGAGAGCCCGTCCGGCGATACGGCGAACCTCTCCGCCGCCGCGGGCCCCGGCAGCAGGGTTTCCGGATCGAGCCGGGTCAGTCCTTCGAAGAGCGCGGTGGCGATGCGGGCCTCCGCGACGCCGGTCATCAGGGCCGGATCAAGAGTTTGCGGCTCAGAATCATGTGCGATGACGAGGTCTGCGGGGAACGACGACGCACCGCACGCGGCAAGAAGCGGGGCGAGGGCGAGGATCGCTCTACTTGCCCAGCCAGAGACGTTCCGCGAGGACCTCGGGCAGCCCGGCCCGCAGAATCTTGGATGTGGCGGTCTCGATGTCGTACTCGACCCTCTCCAGGGTGATGACCGCGGTCTCGGAGTCGTAGACGGCGTAGGCCGCTCTCCAGTTCTCGTCCCGGGGCTGTCCGACGCTGCCGGGATTGACGATGGCCATCTCCACGTCCGCGAGCTCGATCGTCGAGCTGGCCGAGTAGTTCACCGTGCCGTCCAGCAGGAAAGCCATGGGGACGTGGGAGTGGCCGACGAAGCAGACGCGGGTCGTCTGGGCCCCGAAGCAGAGGTGCGCGTCGTAGGGAGTGAGGAGGTAGTCGAAGTTCACGGGGTCGTAGAGGGTCCCGTGGGCGAGGGTGACGTCCCCCACGATGTCCGTGGGCGGGAGTTCGGCGAGGAACTTGAGATGCTCGGGGCCGAGCATCTCGCGCGTGAGGGAGATCGCCTCGCGGGCGTAGTCGTTGAAGTAGTCGAGGGAGAGCCTTCCCGCGGCAGCCCAGTCGTGGTTTCCCGCCACCACCGTCGTCTTCAGTTCGCGGAGGCGGTCGATGCAGGCAGCGGGATCCGCCCCGTAGCCGACGATGTCGCCCACGGAGAGATAGGCATCCACGCGGCGGTCCCTCAACGCCCCGACGACGGCGTCGAGCGCCTCCAAGTTGGCGTGGATGTCGGCAATGATCCCGTATCGCACGGGAGCTCCTGGGTGAGGTTGAGGTGTCCGGGGCAATCTCTGCCGCGTTGCCGCGGCACGGCGGGGCTCCGGTCCGCGAGCCCGTCCCCGCACGGACCCCGAACGGCGATGCTAGGGAGGGGCCGCGGCGGGGTCAAGGATTCCCACCATCCCGTTCGGCCGATGGCCTCCGGATAGGAGCGCGGCGGCGATCGCCAGGAGCCCGGCGGACATGGAGAGTCCGTGGAGGGCCGCCAGGGTGAACCTGGAAAGGGTGACCTCGCCGAACGCCCCGTCGGCGGCGAGGTTCAGGGGGCCGGCACGAGGGAGAAGGAACCGGAGGACGTCGGCGGGGAGGGAGTCGCCGAGAAGAGCGGCCGCGTGGCCCGCGAGAACGAAGAGCAGGGCGGCGGCGAAGGCGGGCCCGGGCCTCAGTCTGGTGCCGAAAAGGATGGCGGCGGCGGCCGAAACGGAGCCGGTGACGACGGCCAGCGCGAGAGCGGCGAGGAAGGCGGCATATCCAGCCGGAGGTCCTCCCCGGACGGCGGTGGCCGCGCCGTGGACGAGGGCGAGGGTGGCGACGGCGAAGATGAGTGCGGCGAGGATGCCGAGGTACTTCCCGAGAACCAGCGCGCCGGGATGGAGGGCTCGGGCGAAGAGGAGATCGGCGAGACCGCGCTCGCGGTCCCGCGCCATGGAAAGTGCGCCCGCGAGGAGTCCCGCTATCGCGGAGAAGAAAGTGGCCGTGGAGAGACCCATCTGCACGGACAAAGCGGCCTTCTGCTCGAAGCCGAAAAGTACGAGGGCCGGAGAGCCGAGTACGAGGAGTGCCGCCACGGGGAGGAAGAGGCGGAACGGGTGGGCGCGGACGATGGCCCGTATCTCGACCCCGGCAACAGCTGCTATGCAATCAAAATACAAACAAACGGTCCTCCCTGGCCAGCACGTCATGATATGCCTTCGCGGGCTTCGGGTCCAGCGGATCCCGACTTGCTTCCAGGGGGGCGAGATGGGAGAATTCCGGGACGCGTGTCGCTCGGAGGGTAACCATGAAGAAGCTCGGCAGGGGGCTTGACAGTCTCATCGAAGAGACGCGGACCGATAGTGGTGGTCCGACCGGCGAAGTGGAGACCATGTTGGTCCGACCGAATCCCTTTCAACCCAGAGAGGAGATGCGGTCTGAGGAGTTAGAGGAGCTGGTGTCCTCGATCCGGACTCATGGGGTCCTTCAGCCGATCCTCGTTCGACCGGTAGAGGGTGGTTACGAGGTCGTTGCAGGGGAGCGCCGGCTGCGGGCCGCGCTCGCCGCAGGTCTCGCGAAGATTCCGGCGACCGTGCGCGACATCGCGGACAGCCAGATGCTCGAGCTGGCGCTCGTGGAGAACCTCCAGCGGGAGGACCTCAATCCCATCGAGAAGGCCCGGGCCTATCGGCGCTATGTGGATGGGCTGGGGCTGACGCACGAAGCGGCCGCGCAGAGGCTGGGCAAGGACCGAACGAGCATCACGAACCAGATCCGTCTGCTCGAGCTCTCGTCGACCGTCCAGGAGATGGTTTCACGTGGAACATTGTCCATGGGCCACGCCCGGGCGTTGCTGGGACTGGCCTCGCCAGAAGCTCGAAGCGATCTGGCCCAACGGATTGAAAGGGATGGCCTGTCGGTTCGCGAAGCGGAGCGCCTCGTCCGGGAAGCCTCCGATCGCCCGCCCCCTCCACCTCCGACGCCGCCCCCCGCGAAATCGGCCTACTTCGAGGACCTCGAACGGCGCCTCCGGGAACGCTTCGCCACGAAGGCTCGAATTGACGGCGGCAAAGAGAAGGGTCGCATCCTGATCGAGTACTACTCGATGGATGAGCTGTCACGCCTCCTGGAGGCCTTGCTGGGCGAGCCGCTCTGAGAGAGGACGCCCGCCCCACAGCCTGGTAGCTCGTCGGGATGGACGAGGACGGGTAGGGTGCGCCACTCTCTCGGGACGGACTGCCAGTGTCGAGCCGGAGTGCGCCAGCGCTCTACTTCGAAGGCGCCTCTTCAGAGGGCTTGTCCGGGGACTCCTCGCCCTTCGTCCCCTCATCGGCCGGTGGAGTCGTCGGCTTCTCCTCGAGCGGCTTGTCTTCCGGGGCCTTGGCCGGCGGTTCAGGCTTCACGATCGCGGAAACATCCCACTGGTGGCCATCTTCGATCTTGCCCTGGGCCCAGATCGAGACTCGAGCGATGCGAATCGGCTGAACGGGGTGGTCCGCCACCGTGCCGTACTTCGCGGTGTCCTTGTGCTCGGCCTCGGACGAGCTGCCGTACGTGACGGCCTTCCCGATGGCATCAAGGGTCTCGTTGTGCGGATAGCGATCCGTGAGCACCCGCCCGAAGATGGTCTGCCGCTTGTCCATCTCCTGGTCCTCGAGAACGAATACGGTCACCCGAGTGGGGGACTCCCCGCCCTCTATCTCCCGGAAGGAGACCATGCCGCGCTCGGGGCGGATCTTGAAGCGCGCCGCACCGGGCGACAGGGGCTGCTCGGGGGCGGCGAGCTCATCGTTGAAGGGATCTTCGTCCCGGGAAGCCTCGCCCCCGAACTCGAAGCGCGTGCTCTTGACCGAAGTGACGGACGTTCCATTGAAAGCCCCCGCCTTGGCCTGGTGGACGAAGTGGTCCACGTGCTCTGGTGCCAGCTCCGGGAAGAAACCGACCCACCAGGCTCCCGCGCTGGTCTCGACCAGGGCAACGCGGTCGCTGTTGACCGGAGGGGAGACGTAGGTGTGCGCGGCCAGCCAGGCCTTCTCGCTCTCGACCCAGCGACGCAGCTCATCCACCAGCGAGTAACGCTCCGTCGCGGGGAGGGTGTTCAGGTAGTGATCCCGATAGTCCCCCTGGAGCCGGGAGAGATCTTCCAGGGCGAGGTCCCAGGACTTGGAGGCCGTGTGTCCCATGGCGCGCTGGAGAAGGACATGCGGAAGAATGTCCGACCCGCCGCGCTTCGCCAGAGACTCCAGCGAAGGTCCCGAGGAGTAGGGACTGTAGAGGACCGTGGAGATCAGGTCGGTCCACCGCTCCTCCCTCGCCTTGGTGCGGAAGGTGAAGTACAGGATCAGGCCGACGAGGACCACCGCGCAGAGGGCCACGACCCCGACGATCGTCTTCTTGTGCGCCTCGAAACGGTCCCAGAGGGAGATCCGCGTCACCTCAGGCTCAGGCAGCTTCTTCAGGGCCATATCGTAAGTCCTTGCAGATACTTTGTTTAACCTAGTTAGGCTTTTGCTTGTTATCGAGCCACGGCATCGGGCAGTAGGGCGCGAGATGGTCCATGTGCATCGCGGACTTGATGAGATTGCGGGAGATCACGAGCCGCTGGATCTCGTTCGTCCCTTCGTAGATCTGCGTGATCTTCGCATCGCGCATGAACTTCTCGATCGGGTAGTCCTTCATGAACCCGTAGCCGCCGAAGAGCTGGACGGCCTCGGTGGTGACTTCCATGGCGGCGTTCGTGGCGAAGAGCTTCGCCTGGGCCGCGAGGAAGCCGATATTGCTCGCGCCCCGATCGATGTTCAGGGCCGCGGCATGGACCAGGTGCCGGGCCGCGGACACTTTGGCCTGCATGTCGGCCAGGCGCCCCTGGATCTGCCCCTGCGAGGAGAGCGGGGCTCCGAACTGCACCCGCCGGCTCACCCAGTGGAGGGCGTAGTCGAGAGCCCCCTGGGCGAGCCCGACCGCCTGGGCGGCAACGCCGGGACGGGCATGATCAAGGGTCTCCATGGCGTGCTTGAAGCCGTATCCTTCCCGGCCCCCGAGCAGGTTTGCCGGCCCGACGCGCACCTGGTCGAAAATCGTCTCCACCACGGGGATGCAGCGGATCCCCATCTTGTCCTCGATCTTCCCGATGGAGAAACCCGGCATGCCCTTCTCGACCACGAAGGCCGAGATCCGCCGCGAACGGGAGTTCGGATCCGTGACGGCGAAGACGCTGTAGATCTCCGCCACGCCGCCGTTCGTCGTCCACTTCTTCTCTCCGGAGATGACGAAGTGGTCGCCGTCCTTCACGGCCCGGGTGGCCATGGAACCGGCGTCCGAGCCGGCCATCTTCTCCGAGAGGCAGAAGGCGATGAGCCGGCGGCCGGCGGCCACGTCCGGCAGGTAGCGCTGCTTCTGCTCGTCGGTGCCGGCGAGGAGGATCGGGAAGGAGCCGAGGGCGTTCACGGCGAACCCGACCCCCATGCCTCCGCAGACCCGGGACAGCTCCTCCACCACGAGACACAGGTCGAGCACCGGCGTCTCGCCCGCCGAACCGCCGTACTCCTTCGGGATCCAGGTCCCGAAGAGGCCCGCCGAGGCCAGAGCCTTCGCGGCCTCCCACGGATACTCCTGACGCCGGTCATACTCCGCGGCGATGGGGCGGATGTGCTTCTCGGCCACTTCCCGCGCGATGTCGCGCCAGGTGAGATTCTCCTTCGTCAGGAGCAGGTCGGACATTCAAGCCTCCGTGGAAACGCGACATTCTAGGACGACCGCCCGGTCTGGCACGCATTTCTCGGCGGCTGGCAGCCCGCCGCCGCGAGCCGCCGCGCTGGCGGAAGCCCCTCGACGACGGGCGGCTGGCAGGCGAGGGGCCGCCCGTGCGGGGGAAAAGGTGAAAAGGTACGTACGTCCCCTTCAGGGGCGGGAGGGGGGTTTCGTGAGGACGAAGTCCTCGAGGAACAGGGTGTCGAGTTCGGTGCCGAGGAAGCAGGAGATCGCGTCGTCCGGGGTCGCGACGATCGGCTCGCCGCGCACGTTGAACGAGGTGTTGAGGAGCACCGGAACCCCCGTCCGTTCCCCGAAGCGGACGAGAAGCTCGTGAAACCGGGGGTTCTGCTCCGGCCGGACCGTCTGGAGGCGTGCCGAGCCGTCCACGTGGGTGATCGCCGGGAGCAGGGCGCGCTTCTCCGGCCGGACGGGGACCACCAGCAGCATGTAAGGCGACTCCGCGCCCCCCGTCTCGAACCACTCCGCGGCGTTGGCGAGCGGCACCGCGGGGGCGAAGGGCCGGAACCCCTCCCGGTGCTTCACCCGGGCGTTCAGCCGGTCCTTCATCCCCGGTGGTCGGGGATCCGCGAGGATCGAACGGTTGCCGAGCGAGCGCGGGCCGTACTCCATGGCGCCCGCGAACCAGGCGAGGATCTCGCCCTCCGCGAGGCGGGCGGCGGCCTCCGCCGGCGCGTCCTCTGTCCGGCGGAACGGCAGTCCGCGCCGCAGGAGCGCCTGCTCCGCCTCCGAAGAGGAGCAGGCGGGCCCCAGGTAGGAGTGGCCCGGGACATGGCGACCCTCACCGGAATGGCCGAGCACCTCGTGCCAGACCCGGAGAGCCGCGCCCAGCGCGGCGCCCGCGTCGCTCGCCGCAGGCTGCACGTACAGCCGGCGGAAGGGCGTCTCCCGCAGGAGCCGGCCATTGGCGACGCTGTTCAGGGCCACACCCCCGGAGAGGACGAGGTCCGGGAGGCCCGTCCACCGGTGCAGCCGGCGGGCGAGGTCGAGGAGTACCTCCTCCGTCACCGTCTGCAGGGCGAAGGCGAGGTCCTCGTCCGCGGGCGTCAGGGGGGCTTCGGGCTCCCGGGGCGGACCGAAGACGCTGAGGAATCGGTCAGAGCACTTCCTTGCCCGTCCGTAGTTCCCTCTCCGGAGTTCGGCTTGAAGCCGAGGTGCTGCGTGACCGCCTCCCAGAGCTTGCCTACGGAGTGGGGGTAGGAGGTTTCCGCGAGGATCTCCGGCCTTCCGCCCGCCGGGATCCGGGCGAGGATCGTGGTGGCCCATTCACCCGTTCCGTCCACGGAGAGGGCCGCCGCCTCCGGGAAGCCGGAGGGCCAGAAGGCGGACGCGAGGTGGTTCCGGTGGTGGCTCAGGAAGTGGAACCGGCCCCGGAAGCCGTGCTCGCGGCGCAGGAGCCGCGGCAGGCCGAGGAAGCGACGGAGGATCCCGGGCTGGTGGTCGAAGTAGGCGAGGCTCTTCGGCAGGTTCCGGAGCACGTGGCCGGCGAAGGGGAGAAGACCCTCGTGGGGGTTCCAGTAGAAGGCCGCGTGGTCGAGGTCCGGGAACGAGATGCCCCCGGTCTCGAGGCAGGCCGCGATGGCCCGGGTCGGGAAACCGTAGTGGTGCTTTTGCCGCGAGAAGCGCTCCTCTTCCACCGCGCACACGACCGTGCCGTCCCGGAGCAGGGCGGCGCTGGCGTCGTGGGTGCTGTTGAAACCGAGGATGTGGACCGGGCGGCGCGTCATCGCCGGCCGCCCGCCGGGATCGGCCGCGCCCGAAAGAGGATCACCACGGAGGTCCCCGGGGCGTGGGCGTCCCGCCCGAGGAGGAGGACGAAATCCCGCTCTCCGTGGGCCACCTCGAGCGGTGGGGCCCCCTCGCGGTTCAGGATCTCGATGCGCGCCTGATAGCTCCAGTCCGCGAGCCGGAACTCCTCCCGGACCCTGAGCGCCACCCCCGGGACGGTGAGGGAAATGGGGGCCCCGGGGACGAAGCGGTGCTCCTCGGGGGGGAAGACCCGGCCCGGTCCGGCCAGGGCGGGGGGAAGCGGGGCCGCGGCGGCGGCGGCGAGGCGCCGGGCCTCGAACACCCCGGCGGGCGCCGGTGGGCCGCCGGGCAGGAGCGGGTCCAGCTTCCCGGTTGGCACGAGGAAAGACTGAACCTCGAGAACGTGTTCCCGGGGCAGGTGGCCGGAGTTCTCCCCGGCCGTGTCGAGCAGGAGCAGTGCGGCGAACACGAGCCGGCCATCCTGGTCGCCGGTGACGAGGATCGGCCCCGTCCCCGAGACCGGTACGTCGCCCCGAAGGACGGGGAGGAGGCTGCCGTCCGCAGGGCGCGCGACGGCGGCGACGAGGAGCGACTCGATCCCCGCGGCCCCCCTGCTGGCCCGCAGGCTCAGGGTGAAACCGCGGACGGGAAGGTCCGGGGCGAGCGCCGACACGGACAACTCGTCACCCGGGCGGAAATGGACGGGGGCCGAGAACTGGAAGGGCAGCACGCCGCAGGCCGCCGCGAGGCGCTCGCGGCCGTCCGGCGGGGCGGCGACCGCGCGGAGGTGGAGGCCGGCGCGTTCTCCCGCGATCCGCAGGCCGAAGCCGGCCTTTGCGAGGGCGTCGGGAAGGCCCTCCGTGGAAACGGCCGCCACGGCCAGGACATCGACGCCATCCGGCGAGCCGCCGGTGACCACGGGCGGGGCGAAGGACGGAGCATCGGGGGAGGAGAGACAGGCGGGTGCCGCGAGGAGGAGGAGGAGGAGCGTCCGGTTCACTGGCCGGCCTTGCGCTCCCTCAACATCCGGGCGGCGGCCACGATCGCCAGGATCTTGCCCTGCGCCTCGTCGGTGGTGCGGGTCTTGAGCCCGCAGTCCGGGTCGCACCACAGGCCTTCCGGGGGAACCACGGCGAGCGCTTCCTCGAGTCTCGCGAGCACGACCTCCGGAGTCTCCAGCATGTGCGAGTGGACGTCCACCAGCCCGAAGGAGACATCCTTCGTGGGCGGGTTCTTCGCGAGGAGCGGCAAGAGGTCGAGCTGGGAGTTCGACATCTCGAGGTCCAGGTTGTGCACCGGGAGGTCGAGGAGCTGAGGGTAGATCTTCTCGAAGGTGCCGTAGCAGATGTGGGTGATGAAGTACGCGTCGATGCCCGCGGTGCAGACCCCCAGTGCCTCCACGGCCAGGGGAAGCTCCTCGGAGCGGACGGAGACCGCCGGTTCGTCGATCTGGATGATCCGGCACCCCGCCTGCACCAGCGCCTCCACTTCCCGGCGGACCTGGCGGGCGAGGGCGAGGGCGGCATCGCGCCGGCTGTCGTAGAACTCGTTGAACGACCAGTCCATCAGCGTGTACGGACCCGTGAGCATGCCCTTGACGGGCTTCTTCGTCAGGCTCTGGGCGAAACGGTACCACTCCGTCGTGATCG
>JALOQY010000102.1 GCA_025459285.1 Planctomycetota bacterium
GGGCGCTTCGGGGGCCGGCACTTTCGGCGCCTCCGGCGTCCCGGACTCGTCGGCGGAGAGGCCCTGGCTCTCGCGCCACAGCCGGTAGCCTTCGAGCCAGACGTCGTAGTTGTCGATGAACCCCCGCTCCTCGTCGGACGGAAAGATGTCGAGGATCACGATCCGCCGCTTGATTTCCTCGAGCCGGGAGGGCTTCCAGTCCGTGGGCGGATAGAGCTTCAGGAGATCCCGTATCTTCTGGAGCCGCTCGGCATCGAGCCGCCGCGGCGCCTCCTCCCCGGTCTCGGCAGGCGGGCTCTCCGCCTCGTCACCGGCAGCCTCCTTCGCCGCGGCCTTCTTCGCCGCGAGTTCCGCGACGGCCCGCGCCCGGTCCTGCTCGCCGCGCGCCTTGGCATCCTCGAGATCGGCGGCGATCCTCGCCACTTCCTGCTCGTTCAGTGCACCGAGGAAGCGGATCTCCGCCACGGAATCCTGGCGGACGAAGAAGAAGCCGTTCAGCCCGAGCGCGTACCAGAGCCGGATGCCGGCACCTTCCTCTTCCGGGGATTCCGCGGGGGAGAAGTGCGAACCGCGGAGAACCTCGAATCCGCGGCCCTTGACCACTCCCGTGAGGATCATCCCGTTCTTCATGTGGATCTGCGCCCGTTCGCCGGCGGTGGACGGCTCGGCGGTGGACGGCTCGGCGGCCGGCTTGGAATCTTCAGCCGCGGCGGGAGGCGAGGGTTCTTCGTCGGCGAGCGCCGCCGCCGGGAGCGAACCCGTGGCGGCCAGCGCCAGCGTCACGGCCAGCACGATGCGGATCATGGACAGGTCCTCCTGGAGCCCCGGAGACACGATCTTCATCGGCTCGGGGGCCCGGCGACCTGAAGGTTTTCCCCGCGTCGGCGGGCGGTCAGCGCGGAATCTTGAGCCTCATCCCGGCCTGCAGGTTCTCGCCGTTCCCCTCCAGGACATCCAGATTGGCGTCGAGGATCTTCTTGTGGTGCACGCCGCTGCCGAGCGTCTTCTCGGCGATCTTCCAGAGGCTGTCGCCTTTCTGCACCACGTAGACGTTGGCCGCTGCGGGGATGGGGGCCGGCGTGCGGTCGGGGGCGTCCCGGGACAGCACGCGCTCGGGATCGGGAATCCGCAGCGTCAGACCCACCGTCAGGTCCTTCGGATCCACATCGGGGTTCGCCTGGACGATGACCCGCCAGAGTTTCCCATCGCCGTAGTACTTCGCGGCGATGGAGTAGAGCGTGTCCTTCTTCACGACGAGGTGCTCGAGATCCCGGCTCGGGGGAGGCGGCACCGGCGAGGGGATCGGCGCCGGCTGGACCTTCACTTCGACCACCGGCTCCTCGGACGAACCGGTCCCCTTCTGCGCGACCGCGCCCTTTTCGTCGTCGGGTTCGGGCCAGGGGTTCGGGGCGGGCTGCTTCCGCGCCACCGGCCGGGCGGGGCCAGCCTCTTCCTCGCCGCGGGCCGAGAGATCGCGGATCGGTCCCGGATCCGTGACCGTCTCGTCGACCGGAGCGCCGAAGCCCCACCCGACGATGACGAAGATCACGACCGCGAGGATGATGATGAAGAGGAGACCCAGCCGTTCGAAGACCCCAGTGCCCATGAGCGCCTCCCGGAAAGAGACCTTCGCGGCACGGCCGCGACGACCCATCCGAAAGTGTAGGCACGCGCCCGGGCCGCGTCAAGCGGAAACACAAAATGATGGGGCGCTATTTCTTTCCGCCCCCAAGCGCGGCGGGTCGCGAGGGCGGATCGGGGGCCCCATGGCGACCGGCACGTCCGGCGGGCGACCGGCAGCATTGGTTTGACGGGTTTTCGCACCGTGCTATCTTCGTGTCAGCCGGACACATCCAACGTCTCGCCTTCTGGAGGTACCCCCGATGACCCTCCCCTTCCGCCAGCGCCGGGCCACCGTCGCGCTCGGTCTCGTTCTGGCCCTGGCGACCGCCGCCACCGTCCCGGCCCTCCGGGCCCAGGAGGAGCCGCCACCCGCCGCGAAGCCCGCGCTCTTCCCGGGCATGGCGGACGTCCCCGGGGGCAAGGTGAAGATCGGGGTCGACGCCGAATGGCTGGAGAAGACCTACCGGAAGTTCCCGGCGCTGTCCGGCTCCGAACGGGAGGTCTTCTTCCCGCTCCTTCTCGTCGAGACTCCGCAGCATGAGAAGCAGCTCGCCCCTTACTCCATCGACCTCCACGAGCTGACGAACGCCCAGTACCACCTGTTCCTGGAGAAGGCCTGCCGGACCTCGGTCTTCATCACCGAGAAGGAGCACACGATCGCGGCGGTCGCGGAGCGACTCTACGGCGAGCACCCCACGGACTGGGAGCAGGAGTCGATCTTCATCCTGAACAGTGCCAAGCTCCTCGAGCAGCAGGCGACCGTGGTGAAGGAAAACGAGGGTGCCGTGGCGGCACTCATCGAGGAGTTCAACAAGGACCTGCCGCCCCCGGCCCACAAGAAGACGTTCGAGGAACTCCCCCCCAACTGGCAGGTCCGCGGCTGGATCCGGTTCCGCCTGCCGAAGGACACCGCGCTCACGGCCTACACGCGCGTGATGCCGGAGACCTGGCGGGCCGAGGGCAAGCCCACCGCCGAGCAGTTGAACCTCCCGGTGCAGTTCATGTCCGGGCGGGATGCCGACGCCTTCGCCGAGTGGGCGGGCAAGCACATCCCGACCGAGGAGGAGTGGGAGTTCGCGGCCCGGGGACCCGAGGGGCTTCTCTACCCCTTCGGGAACGAGTGGGATTGCGTGAAGCAGAAGAACCTGATCCTGTGGCGGGAGACCGACTCCCCCCCGAAGGGTCCGGCCCCGGTGACGAAGGACGGCCCCATCGCGGTCGATACGCTCCCGGAGGCGCGGTCGCCCTTCGGGTGCTTCCACATGCTCGGAAACGTCTCGGAATGGACGTCCTCGGTCCCCTTGGCCTGGCCGGGCTCGGAGTCGAAGTGGTCGCACTACGGCGAGCGCGGGCTCCGCGTCATCCGCGGCGGCTCGTACGGCGACGGGAAGGAGTTCAAGAACCAGGAACTCCTCTTCCGGAACACGATGCGGATCATCCACGGCTACGGGAACGGCTTCCACGAGGGGGACCGCTACCAGACCTTCGGCTTCCGCTGCGCGAAGACCGCCCTCCCCGGCTACGAGAACATGTTCCCGGCCGCGCGGCGCCTCGCCGCCAAGCGGATCCTCCCGCCGGGCGCGATCTTCGAGCCCGCCGGGTCCTACGGCGCCGAACTGCTCGCCTTCGACCCGCAGGCACCGAACTTCGCCTTCGTCCGGGACGCCGCGCGGTTCGTCGGCCTGACTCCGGTGGACCGCCTCGCCTATCCGACCGCCAAGCACCTCCTCGAGGCCGCGGTGAAGGCCGCGACGACGCTGGGCGATCCGATCCCCCTCGCCCTGCTGCACTACGGCCCCGACCTCAAACTCGCGGCGATCAAGGTCATCGAACCGGAGAAGCCCCCGGAGCCCGAGCCGACCGGCGAACCGGGAACGGGTGAGGGCGGTGGCGAGGGCGCGGACGGCGCGGCCCCGCCCCCGCCGGCCGGCGAGGGGCAACCGGCGCCCAAGGGTGAGGAACAGCCGGCGCCCAAGGGCGAGGAACAACCGGCGCCGAAGGGCAAGGAGCAGCCGGCACCGAAGGGCAAGGCCCCGAAGAGCAAGGAGAAGGCCCCACCCAAGGGCAAGGCCCCGAAGGGCAAGGCCCCCAAGGGCGGCAAGGCCGAACCGCCCCCCGAGGAAGTGGTCCCCCCGCAGCCGGTGGAGACGAAGCAGCTCGTGCTGCCCGGCGAGGATCCCTGGGTCATCTGCCTCTATGGCAACCGGCTGGCCCTGTTCCGCGTGGGCATCCAGCGGCTCCTCTTCGAGTACTGGCTCTACGGCCCGGAGGGAGAAGCCGGCCCGGCCACGGACAAGCCGATGGTGGACAAGGTGGAAGCGAAGACTTTCGTGCGCCAGGCGTCCTTCGACGGCGCGACCGGCATGTTCCGGGCGCAGATCCCCCTGCCGACCGGCTCGGACAGCGTAAAGGACGTCTTCGCCGTCCGGCTCGCGCTGCACTTCCCCGACGCTCCGGCCGGGGCGTGGCGCTCGACGACGGAGTGACCGCGGGACCCCGACGGGATCGGACGGAAAACGAAGAGGGCCCCTCGCGGGGGGCCCTCCTGTCAGGGACCTGAGTGTCGGGTAAAGTTGGGGCTTTGACTGTGGTTTTCCGGGTGCTCCGTCTCTCGACGGCACACTCGCCCAGGCTCCCTGATTGTCAGTCCCGGTCACTTGACCGGGATACAGGGCAGGATAAAGCAAAGTCGGTGCCAAGTTCTTCCGGCGGGCCGGCACCCGTCCTATCCTGCTCTTCTTCATGCAGTTGCCGCCGCTCAGGGACCCGCGGGGACCCGGGGCGGCTCCGGTCCGGAGCGGAAGAGCACGCACCGGACGTGCGATCCCGCACCATCTGGACGCCCACCATGCGAATGGAAGCCATATCGTTCCGCGACCGGCTGCGCGCCCTCCTCCCGGGGGTGGACGCACCGGCCCAGTACCTGGGGGGAGAACCGGGGCAGATCGTCAAGCCCGCCGCCGAGGTGGAGTTCCGTGTCGCGCTCTGCTTCCCCGACTCCTACTCCATCGGGATGAGCCACCTCGGACTCCGGATCCTCTACGGGGCCCTGAACGCGCTCCCGGGAGTCGCCGCGGAGCGATCCTTCGCGCCCTTCGCGGACCTGGAGGCGCTGCTCCGGCGCGAGGCGATCCCCCTCCTCACCCTGGAGAGCGGTACCCCGCTTCGCGACTGCGATCTCGTGGGTTTCTCGCTCCAGTACGAGCTCGGCGCCACGAACGTCCTCGCGATGCTCGACCTCGGGGGCATCCCCATCCTCGCCCGCGACCGCGGACCGGCCGATCCGCTGGTGATCGGCGGGGGTGCCGGGGCGTTCACCCCCGAACCGGTCGCGGAGTTCTTCGACTTCTTTCTCGTGGGCGACGGGGAGGAGGCGGTCCCGGAGATCGTCCGGGTGCTCCGGGAGGCCAAGGCCGCCGGGGCGTCGCGCCGGGAGTCGCTGCTCGCCCTCGCGAGGAGCGTGACCGGAATCTATGTCCCGGCGCTCTACTCCGCGGAGCGCCGCCCCCTCGAAGCCGGCCTCCCGGAGCGGATCGAACCGGCCTGCGTGGCGGACTTCGAGACGGCGTACTTCCCGGCCGGCGGCCCCGTCCCCATGGTGCGCACCGAGCAGGACCGCATCGCGATCGAGGTGATGCGCGGCTGCACCCAGGGTTGCCGGTTCTGCCAGGCGGGCATGACCCGGCGCCCGCCCCGCCTGCGGTCGCCGGAGCGGATCCTCGCCCTGGCGAAGGAGGGCTACCGGACCACGGGCCACGACGAGATCGGCCTCCTGTCGCTCTCCACCGCGGACTACCCGGACCTGCCCGCCCTTCTCGCCCGCCTCGACGCGGAGTTCCGCGACCTGCGGGTGGGCGTCTCCATCCCGTCGCTCCGCGTGAACGAGACGCTCAGGCTCCTGCCTTCGCTTCTCACCGGGGTGCGACGGACCGGCCTCACGATCGCGCCCGAGGCCTCCTCGGACCGGCTCCGTGCGGTCATCAACAAGAACATCGCGAACGAGGACCTCTTCGCGGGCGTACAGGAGGCCTACCGGCAGGGCTGGAAGTCCGTGAAGCTCTACTTCATGGTCGGGCTCCCCACCGAGACCGACGCGGACGTGGACGGCATCCTCGAGATGGCCCGGCACGTCTCGGAACTCGGACGCGGCGCGGGGATCGGTCCGGGAGAGGTCACCGCCGCGGTGTCGAACTTCGTGCCGAAGCCCCACACCCCCTTCGAGGGGGAGCCGATGGACCGCGAGGAGGAACTCCTCCGCAAGCGCGAGCGGCTCTACTCGGTCATCCGGCGCCACCGGCGCGTCCGGCTCAAGGTCCACGACGCCGCGATGTCGGTGACCGAGGCCGTGCTGGCCCGGGGCGGGCGCGACCTGTCGCGGGCGATCCGACGGGTCTTCGCGGAGGGGTCGCGCTTCGACTCGTGGGACGAGCGGTTCGACGCCGAGCGCTGGCGCCGCGCCTTCGCTGCGGAGGGGATCTCCGTCGACGCGATCGCGCACCGGGCACTCGCCGACGACGAGCCCCGGCCCTGGGACCACATCGGATCCGCCGTGAGCCGGGATTGGCTCGCCGCCGAGCGGGCCGCCGCCAGGGCCGGCACACGGACCCCGGACTGTCTCGACGGTCCCTGCCACCACTGCGGGGCGGACCCGAAGGTGTGCGCCCCGGCGAGGCGGGCGCACCGCGCGGCCGGCCGGGGAAGCGGGGCCGGGGAGTGAAGCGTTTCCGCACCATCCTCGCTTTCGCCCCGCGCTACCGCGGCCTCATCGTCCTGGGGTTCGTGTGTCTCGTGGCCAGTCGGACGCTCGCGCTCGCCGTGCCGAAGATCCTCGGCCGCTCCCTCGACGAGATCACGCGGGGACCGGCGCTCGACCCGGACTTCGTGGCCGCGGCGGCGATCCTCCTCGTCGCCGTCTCCGCGGTCCTCGGGGCGGCGCACTTCGGGATGCGCTGGTTCCTCATCACGACCTCGCGCCGCATGGAGCGCGACCTCCGGAACCACCTCTTTGGCCACCTGCTCACGCTGGATCCCGCCTTCTACCAGCGCCGGGCCACCGGGGACCTCATGAGCCGCGCCTCCTTCGACGTGGAGCAGGTGCGGCTGGCGATCGGTCCCGGCGTGATGTACATCGCGAACACGATCTTCGTCGTGCCGCTGGCCCTCGCCCTGATGCTCGCGGCGAGCGTCCCCTTGAGCCTCGTCGCGATCCTGCCGCTCTCCGGGATCGCCGTCGTCGGGCGGATCCTCGCGCCGCGGATGCAGATCCTGTCGCGGAAGGTCCAGGAGTCAGCGGGACGCCTCTCCACCCGCGCCCAGGAGTCCTTCGCCGGGGCCCGCGTGGTGAAGGTCTTCGCTCGCGAGGAGAACGAGATCCGCGAGTTCGACGGCGAGTCGAAGACCTACCTCGAGGCCTCGATGCGGCTCGCCTGGGTGAACGCGCTGCTGCGCCCGAGCCTCATGGCGCTCGAGGGGGTGGGGTCGCTCGTCCTCCTCTTCGCCGGCGGGCGGCTCATCGTGGGCGGTGAATTCACGGTCGGTCAACTCCTCACCTTCTACGCGTACCAGCGACTGCTCGTCTGGCCGATGATCGCGATCGGCTGGGTGCTCGGGCTCTTCCAGCGCGGCGCTGCGGCCATGATCCGCATCGACGAGATCCTCGCCGCGCGGCCGCTCGTGCCGGAGCCCGCGGACCCCGTCGAGCCGGGCCCGGTCCGGGGCGACATCGAGATCCGCGGCCTCACCTTCGCCTACGACGGCACGCCGGTCCTCCGCGACGTGTCGCTCGCCGTCCCTGCCGGTACCTCCCTCGCGGTGGTGGGCCCCACCGGGAGCGGGAAGTCCACGCTGGCCGGGCTCCTCCTCCGCCAGCACCCCGTGCCGGAGGGGACGGTCTTCCTCGACGGCATCGACCTCACGCGCTGGCCGACGAAGGCCCTCCGATCCTCGATCGGCGCCGTGCCGCAGGAGACGGTCCTCTTCTCGGACACGATCCGCGCGAACATCGCCTTCGGCCGCCCGGAGGCCCCCCTCGAGGCCGTCGTGGAGGCCGCGCGGAAGGCCGGCCTCGACGGCGAAGTGGCGGCTTTCCCCGCGGGCTTTGAGACGCTGCTCGGCGAGCGGGGCGTGAATCTCTCGGGCGGGCAGAAGCAGCGGACCGCGCTGGCGCGGGCGCTCCTCCTCTCGCCGCCGGTGCTCATCCTCGATGACGCGTTCTCCTCGGTGGACACGGAGACCGAGGAGCGGATCCTCGCCTCCCTCGCCGGGGAGCTCCGCGGCCGGACGACGATCCTCGTCTCCCATCGCGTCTCCACGGTGCGCCGGGCCGATCGGATCGCGGTTCTCGACCAGGGCCGGATCGTGGAGACCGGCACCCACGACGAACTGCTCCGGCTCGGCGGGCGGTACGCGGCGCTGGAACGCCGCCAGCGGCTGGCGCGCGAAGTGGAGGCCCTGGCCTGATGGAACTCGCCGAAGACGAGGTCCTGGGAAAGGCCTACGACGCGCGCCTCATGCGCCGGCTCCTCCACTGGGTCCGGCCCTACCGCGCGCTCCTCGCCTTCTCCGCGGTCACGCTGCTCTCCTTCTCCTTCCTCGACCTGCTGCCGGCGGAGATGATCAAGCGCGCGATCGACGGTCCCGTGGCGCGGTGGCGGGAGATCGGCCGGGACGAGGCCGTCGGGCAGCTCCTCGACCTCTCGCTCCTGTTCCTCGGTGCGGTGCTCGTCTCGCTCGTCGCCCGTGGCGCGCACTCGATCATCGTGGAGTGGATCGGCCAGCGGGTCATGGTGGACCTGCGCCGGGAACTCTTCGCGAAGATCCAGCGGCTCGCGCTGCGGTTCTTCGACCGCAATCCCGTGGGCCGGCTGGTAACGCGGGTGGTGAACGACGTGGAGTCGCTCTACCAGGCGCTCTCGGCGGGGATCGTCTCGATCTTCGGCGACGTCGTGAAGATCGCCGCGATCCTCGGGTTCCTCCTGTGGCTCAACGCCGCCCTGGCGCTGTGGATCTTCCTGGTGATGCCGCCGCTGTTCGTGCTCTCCCTGCGGTTCCGTCGCCGCCAGCGGCAGGCCTACCGCGATGTCCGGATGGAGATCGCCCGGGTGAACAGCCGTCTCCAGGAGTCGATCACCGGGGTCGCGGTGATCCGGACCTTCTCCCGGGAGGACCGCTCCCGCGAGGAGTTCGGCGCCCTCTCCGAGGGCCTCTACACCGCCCACGTCCGGACCGTCTTCGGCTTCTCGTGGTTCTTCCCGGCGGTGGAGTTCCTCTTCGCGATCGCCCAGGGCGTCCTCATCTGGGCGGGGTCGAAGTGCGTCGCCGGCGCCACCCTGACCCCCGGGGAGTTCGTGCAGTTCTGGTTCTACATCAACCTCGTCTTCGAGCCGATCCGGGACCTGACCGAGCAGTACAACGTGATGCAGTCGGCCATGGCCTCCTCGGAGCGGATCTTCCGGATCCTCGACGAACCGGAAGAGGTTCCGAACCAACTCGACCCGGTCCCGATTTCCGCGGCCGCGATGCGCGGGGAGATCGAGTTCGACCGGGTCTCCTTCGCCTACGAGGGGGAGAACTTCGTGCTGCGGGACCTCTCCTTCCGGGTGGCCCCGGGCGAGTCGGTCGCCCTCGTGGGCGCCACCGGGGCGGGGAAGACCTCGATCATCTCGCTGGTCTCGCGCCTCTACGACCCGCAGCGGGGAAGCGTCCGGCTCGACGGCCGGGACCTCCGGGAGTACGACAAGTACGCGCTGCGGTCGAACATCGCCGTGGTGCTGCAGGACGTGTTCCTCTTCGCCGGGAACGTGCTGGAGAACATCCGGCTCTCGCACGCCGACATCCCCGAGGAGCGCGTGGTGGCCGCGGCGGAGGCGGTGGGCGCGGACCGGTTCCTCGCCCGCCGGCCCGGCGGCTACCGGGCCGAGGTGCTGGAGCGCGGGGCGACGTTCTCCACCGGCGAGAAGCAACTCCTCGCGTTCGCCCGGGCGCTGGCCTTCGACCCGAAGGTCCTCATCCTCGACGAGGCCACGAGCAGCGTCGATTCGGAGACCGAGGCGATGATCGAGGAGGCGCTGCGGAGGCTCCTCCCGGGCCGGACCTCCCTCATCATCGCGCACCGCCTCTCCACGATCCGCCGCTGCGACCGGATTCTCGTGCTGCACCGCGGCGAGGTGAAGGAGCAGGGCACCCACGAGGAGCTGATGGCGAAGGCCGGCCTCTACCGGAGGCTCTACGAGCTGCAGTACGCCGCCGGCCCGCCGGGCCTGCCTGGACGGACCGCGAGTTTTAGTCTGGATTAATTTCTGGACTCTCCTTCCGCGGTCCCGTACCATCTCATACGGTAATGAAACGCAATCTCCATAGGAGGTGAAGCATGAGCCGTGATGAGATGAGCCTCGGCAACGGGATCGTGAAGCAGAGCGCCCGGCCGGTGAAGGTCTTCGTCGGACGGGACGGGGAGTACTGGCTGTGCGACGCCGGCGTCGATCCCTCCGCCGACTTCGGCGCCCAGGGCTGCCTTGCCCACTCGGCGGTCCAGATGGCCGAAGGCGGCTAGCCCGCCCTTCGTAGCGTACCCTCCGCAGTACCGCGCCCCGGCTCCCCCGCCGGGGCGCACTTCTTTTGCCCCCCGGCGGTCCGGATCGCCGCACATCCTGCAGCACCACCCCGACGCCGACGCCACACGCCACGGCTCGACCGGCACTGTCGCCCTCCGCCGCGGAACCCGATGGACAGGGCATCCAGGTCGACGGACCCGAATGGGGTTGATTCGTGCGACAGCCGCAGGGGTACTCTCCCGGGGATCCTGGCAGATCGTGGCAGATCCTGGCAGATCGTGACCGTCGTGGCGCGTCCGGGGGTCGCCTGACCCCTGGCTTGCGGTTCCCTGGTGCAGACGGTGTGACTCCGCCCACTCCTTCCGCACGGAACCCGGCCGCGGAATGTCCTGCCGCTCCATGCTGGCCCCTGATTCGGGGCCGCGGGCGGGTCCTCGGCAGGCCCGATCCGGGGTCGATCCGGTACAATGGTCACATGATCGACCCCGGGTATACCGAGCTCGAGAGTGTGTTCGAGGGGGAGATCGGCGAGGCGACAGTGCTCCGGGCCTCGCTCCGCGCGGCGGGATTCGAGACGGTCGTCCCGAGCGAGAACATCAAGGTCACGGACCCGTTCGTGACGGGGGCGGGCGCACTGTACGTGTCGCTCCGCGCGCGCCGGGACGAGGCGGAGCAGGTGCGTGCCGTCATCGCCGAACTCCGGGCCCGGGCGGCGGCCGAGGAAGACGACCCGGTGGACCGGGAACTCCTGCACCGCGCCCGGCGCCGGATCCGGCTCGGATGGATCGTCGTCCTCGCGATCCTCCTCGGCTTCCCGACGGTGATCCTCGTGATCCTCGCCGGCACGTGACCCCCCGGCAGCGCGTGCGGAAGGACCGGACGCGACACCGCCCCGCCCGGCCCTGGTCCGCCGGCGGCGCTCTCCCGGCGAAACGAATCGGTACCGGCGACAAGAGAAACGAGTCTGGCACCGGGGCGAACCGACAGGTCCGCCCGGAATCTCCAGCGGGTTGCTAGCATCTGCGCCTTCCCTCTCCCGGAGGTTGCTGATGGCCCGGTTCAAAGGCGCGGATTTCCTGTCGATCATGGAGACCCAGTTCACGGAGGAGGAGCGGATGGTGCGCGACTCCGTCCGCGAATGGGTGGAGGATCGCGTGATCCCCGTGGTCGACCGGTGCTACCAGGAGGACCGGTTCCCCCTCGAATGGAAGGACGAACTGGCGAAGCTTGGGGCGCTCGGCCCCGGCCTCGTCGAGTATGGCGGCGGAGACCTGAGCCACGTCTGCCGCGGGCTGATCTACCGGGAGCTGGAGCGCGGCGACTCCGGCCTGCGCTCCTTCGCCTCCGTCATGAACAGCCTCGTCATGTTTCCGATCCGCGCCTACGGGACGAAGGCCCAGCAGGACCGGTGGCTGCCGGGCATGATCCGCGGCGAGAAGGTCGGCTGCTTCGGCCTCACCGAGCCCGACTTCGGCAGCAACCCCGGCGGGATGCTCACGCGGGCCGAGAAGGTGAAGGACGGCTGGCTCCTCAACGGGACGAAGCGCTGGATCACGAACGGCACCATTTCCGACGTAGCGATCGTCTTCGCGAAGACCGCCGAGGGGATCCGCGGCTTCCTGGTCGAGAAGGGCACGCCCGGCTTCTCCGCGCCCGTCATCAGGCAGAAGTGGAGCCTGCGCGCCTCGATCACCTCGGAGCTGATCCTCGAGGACTGCCTCGTTCCGGAGGACGCCCTGCTGCCGGGCACTTCCATCGGGCTCAAGGCGCCCCTCACCTGCCTCTCCGAGGCCCGCTACGGGATCGCGTGGGGCGCCGTGGGCGTGATGGAGGCCTGCTACGAGGAGGCCTTCGACTACGTGATGACCCGCCGGCAGTTCGAGGACAAGCCGCTCGCCAGCCACCAGCTCGTGCAGCAGCGGCTCTCCACGATCCTCACCGAGACGGTGAAGGCCGAGCTCCTCGTCCTCCAGGTGGGCCGACTGAAGGACCTCGGTCTCGCGAACCACGCCCACATCTCCATGGCCAAGCGGAACAACTGCGAGTGGGCCCTCGACATCGCGCGGACGGCGCGGGACATGCTCGGCGCATCGGGGATCACCTACGAGTACCGGTGCGGCCGCCACATGATGAACATGGAGTCGGTGAAGACCTACGAAGGCGCCCACGACGTCCACCACCTGATCCTCGGCGACTACATCACGGGCATTCCGGCCTACTCCTGAGAGCGTGAGCAATAATCCCGCGCGGCCTCGTTGTCGGCCCCGGCGCGGCCGGAGAGGTAGTCGGTGGGCGGTACCGAAGCCCGCGCCGGGGCCGACAACCCTTCGGGCCGGGGTGATCCGCTTCGCGGCGCGTCGTCGCTCCTCGTCGC
>JALOQY010000421.1 GCA_025459285.1 Planctomycetota bacterium
CAGCCTAACGAATTTGAGCTCGAGTTCAGTCAGTGTCTTCATGCCCGAGATACTACCAAACCCAGCTCAACATGTAAAGGTAATATATTGACGCCGCCTTAGCCCCGAAGCGAGTGGGCGGAGGAGAAGAACAGTCGGGCAGGTAAATCCCAAATTCCAAATCCCAAATCCCAAAGAAAGCTCAAATCCCAAATCCCAACGAGGAAACCCTTTCGGAAAGGGTTTCCCCGGGCCCCTTCCCAACCTTGGGCCCCTCTGGCCGCTTCGCGATCCTGCGCGCAACTCCTATCGGGGTTGAGATTTGTGATTTAACAACGCTGCCGTGCCCCTTGGTTGTGGCTATAAAGGTGTGTTCAGCTAGCCCCTTAGATGCGGGTTAGGATCAGCCCGGAGGGAGAGGGTCGCCCGCGGGCGCCTTCGCGCTCCCCGCTCGCCCCATACCCTCGTCAGGATCGTTCCCCCGGCTCCCACGTCAGGAGGTCGTACCCCCCGTTCGCGGGCCCGGGCGCCGCGTCGAGGCGCTTCTGCGCCGCCTCGATGGCCGCCGGGGAGGCGTCGATCCCGATCCACCGCCGGCCGAGCTTCTGCGCGGCGAGGAGCGCGGTGCCGGACCCGCAGAAGCAGTCGAGCACGAGGTCGCCGGGGTTCGAGGACGCGGCCACGATCCGCTCCAGCATTTCGAAGTTCTTCTCCGTCGGATAGGACGGGTACGGGGGGTCCTTGAACTCCCAGACGTCCTGCACGCGCTTCCCCCGCTTCTCCGCCTCGTCGGCGTAGAGGATCCGGCGCGGCACGCCGTTTCTCGACCACTCGATTCGGCCGGCCGCGTCGAGCGCGTCCAGTTCCTTCGGGTCGCAGCGCCAGTGGCGGCCCTGCGGGGGATTCATGCCCCGCCACGGCTTCCCGGTCGCGCCGCCGGCCGTCTCGCCGGGCGCGTGGAGCGGCACCGTCGTGTATCGCCGCCCCTGCGCGTCGGTCTTTTTGAACAGGCGCCCGATCGCCTCCGCGTCGAGCGGCTCGCGGGGCTCGTTCCAGACCGGGTCCGCGCCCCTCGAGTAGAAGAGGATCACGTCCTTCACGTTCCCGAAGCCCGTCCGGGCGAAGTTCTTGGGGTTGCACTTGACGCGAGTCAAGTCGGCGCGGAAGTTCCCCGGGCCGAAGACCTCGTCGAGGAGGGCCTTCGCGTAGTGGCCGATCTTCGTGTCCGCGTGGACGTAGATCGAGCCCGAGGCCGAGATGAGCTCGCGCAGCAGCACGAGCCGCTCGCGGAGGAACTCGAGGTAGGAGGAGCCGGAGAGCCGGTCGTCGTAGGCGACGGCGCCCGCCGACGGGCGGCTCACGGAGTTCGCCCGGCCCTCCGCGGTCCGGAACACGGCCTTCGTGGAGAACGGCGGGTCGATGTAGACGAGCCCCGCCTTCCCGGCCAGGCCGTGGTCGTGGAGCAGGCAGCGCAGGGCCGCGAGGTTGTCGCCGAGGACCAGGGCGCTTCGCGAGGACGCGCCGGCCCAGGGGAGGCGGCCGCGGCCGTCGCCGCGGAGGATCTCCTCCTCGGGGAGCTTGCCCGGGAACTCCAGGCGCGGGAGTTCCGCGCCGGCCGGCCGCTTCTCCTTGCGCATGCGGCCAATGTAGGCAACGGGGGGGGCCTGTCAAGCGCGGGGCGGCGGGCTCGCGGCCCGTGCGCGCCGAAGGGGTGGTTGCGAGAGGGGAGGGGGAGAAGAGAAGAAGCGAAGAAGAGAGGAGGAGAAGAGGAGAACGACCGGGGAGGGAGGGCGGATTCGGCGCGTCCAGGCTCCGGGCCGGCGGGAGGCCCGCGTTGCGGAACCGCCGGCGGGATCTGGGCGGAGGACTGGGGCTGGGGCGTCTCGATCGCCCACGAAGCGTTCCCGATGTGGATCGGGTGCGGCCACCAGCACGAGCCCGAGGACTCCTTCCTCGTCTTCCTCGAGCCCTCGAAGCCGGAGATCCGGAGGTGGTGGTTCAAGAGGGTCCGCACGGTGGAGGACGTGGAGAGGCTCGCGGACGCCGTCGGCGCGGTCCTCAAGTCCGATCCGGGCATCCGCGACCTGCGATGGGAGGAGGTCGCGTGACACGGATCGAACCGGATCTCGCCCTCTCTTTCCGAGAGCGATGGCGAGCACGAGTCCGATCACGAGTACGAGGGGGAGTCCGATGGCGATGCGGAGGCGAACCGGGCTGTCGGCCGTGAGCCGAACGGTCGGCGCGGCCCTTGGCGTGATTCGCGCTTCGGCATCGTGATCGCACTCGTCCTCGTACTCCTCATCGCCATCGAGATCGGTCTCGACCACGGGCGTGCATTTCTTCGGACCCCGCGCCCGGACGAAGGTCCTTCCGCCGCAAGCGTTCCGCACGGCTCGGTCGGCTTCTCGGGGTTTCCCGGTGCGGAGGCGGCTCGGCAGGTACTATACTGTTCGGTTTCGGGCGGACCCCGGGGCCGGGAAAACGGCGAATTCGGATCGGGAGGCGGCCATGGCGACGCAGGACTGGCGCGAGGGCGTTCGGGACCGGCTGAAGACGGCGGAGGAGGCGCTCCGGCTGGTGAAGCCGGGGGACCGGGTGTTCATCGGGACGGCCTGCGGCACGCCCCAGCTCCTGGTGAAGGCGCTGGTGGACAGCCCGGCGGAGGACGTGGAGATCGTCCACCTGCTGACGCAGGGGACGGCGCCCTACGCGGAGGCGGCCCTGTCCTCGCGGTTCCGGATCAACGCGCTGTTCATCAGCGCGAACGTCCGGTCCGCGGTGCAGGAGGGGCGGGCGGACTACACGCCGATCTTCCTGTCGGAGATCCCGCGGCTGTTCCGGAGCGGCCGGATGCCGATCGACGTGGCGCTCGTCACGGTGACCCCGCCCGACCGGAACGGCTTCTGCAGTTTCGGGGTGTCGGTGGACGTCACGAAGCCCGCGGCGGAGACGGCGCGGATCGTGATCGCCGAGGTGAACCCCAACATGCCGCGGACGCTCGGAGACAGCTTCATCCACGTGAGCCGCCTCCATGCGCTGGTCGAGAACGACGCCCCGCTCGTCGAGTACCTCCCGCAGGGGGCGAGCGAGGAGGCGCGCCGGATCGCCAAGAACGTGGCGGACCTGATCGAGGACGGGGCCACGATCCAGGTGGGCTACGGCGGCATCCCGAGCGCGGTGGTGGCGTACCTGAAGGGGATGAAGGACCTGGGCGTGCACACGGAGGTCTTCGGCGACAGCACGGTGGAGCTCATCGAGGCGGGGGCGGTCAACAACAGCCGCAAGACCCTCCACCCGCACAAGGTGGTGGCCGCCTTCGCGATGGGGAGCCGGAAGCTCTACGAGGCCATCGACAACAACCCGATGTTCGAGTTCCACCCGGTGGACTACACCAACGACCCGTTCGTGATCGCGCAGAACGACCGGATGGTCTCGATCAACTCGGCGCTCGAGATCGACCTCACGGGGCAGGTCGTCGCCGACTCGATCGGGGGCAAGTTCTACTCCGGGATCGGCGGGCACGTGGACTTCATCCGGGGCGCGGCGCGGTCGAAGGACGGCCGGGCCATCCTGGTGCTCAAGTCCACGCGCGACGGCGGGGCGGGTTCGCGCATCGTGCCCGTGCTCTCCGAGGGGGCGGGCGTGGTGACCTCGCGCGGCGACGTGCACTACGTGGTCACGGAGTGGGGAACGGCCTACCTGCACGGCAAGTC
>JALOQY010000422.1 GCA_025459285.1 Planctomycetota bacterium
CGTAGGTCCGGTCGGGGATCTCCGCTCCGCCCTCCGTCGGCTCCAGGTTGCGGCGGCGACCACCGGTGAAGCGGGCGAAGACATGCCCCGGCGAGGCCACCGCGCAGATCGGCAACGACAGACGCCGGGCGACCGATACCACGAGTGCGGTGCGCGACAGGCAGTTGCCTCCTCCGGAGAGCAAGGCATCGGCAAGACGCCCCGAGGATTTGGTGCGCACCGGCGACGACATGAGCCTCCGGGACAGCACCTCCAGGACTCGTTCGGAGTCCGAATTATCTCCGATCTCCCGCGAAATCGCGCGGCACAGGCGGTCGAAGGAGGCGAGGGTGACGTCGCGCTCCTCCTCGGGCAAGCCCTCCGCCACCAGGATGGCCGCGGCGAGGTCGAGATCCTCCTCCGGGAGGGCGAGGATGTCCTCGAGGTTTCCGCACCGCTTCTCGCGAGCCCGCACGGGTCCGTCAAGATACTCGCGGCGCTCGCGCTCGAGGGGCGAGTCACAGGAACCGGGACGCGCGGCGAACCACGCCGCGAGCGCATCGGCCAGGACGACCCGACTGTTCTCGCGGGCCCCGTCCCAGCGGGCGAACGTCATCGGCTCCGGCGCTGCGCGGCCATGCCACCGGACGGCGTCCCCCGCCGCCGCCCGCACCGCGGCGGAGTCGGAGGCCAGAGCCGCCGCCGCCTCCGCGACGACGACGACCTGATCCTCACGGCACGAAGGAAGCCGTAGCGCTTCCGTGAGCAGCGACGGGAGGGGCGCCTCGCCGAACGCGGCCAGTGCCGCGGCGGCCGAGACAGCGAGCTCCCGGGAGCCGAAAGTCAGAAGCTCTTCGAGTACGGGCGGCGCCCGGCCACCCAGCCGCGCCGCTCGCTCCACGATCGCCCGCCGGACAGCGGTCGGGGCACACGGATCCGCGGCGACCTCGAAAAGCGAACCGGCTTCCTCCCGGCTCCGGGGGTCGCAGAGGGCGATGACGGCCTCGAGTCTCGTCTCCGGTGGAACGTCGTCGTCGGCGGCGATGCGCGCGAGAAGTCGCCGCGACTCCGGCCCGGCGTGTTCGCGAAGCCAGACTGCCTCCTGGTACTGTCCGTCGTCCGAAGGCCGGGCGGACAGGAGCGCGAAGGGGATGCTTCGCGTCAGGAGGTGCGCGATGAGGACCGACTCCCCCGCCGGCCCCGCGGCCGCGAGCCGGTCGGCGAGGGCCGGCGTGAAGCCCCCCTGGTCGCGGTAGTGTGACTCGACCTCCTGCCACAGAGCCGGGTCCGCCGCCACCAGGTCGCGGTACTCCGGGAAAGAGATCGGGGCAGGGAACCACGCGGGCATCCAGGGCAGCACAAGCGAGGAGACCGCGGCGACGAGGACGACCGCCGCTGCAGCGAAGAGGATTGAGGGCGAGGCGATCGGCAGGTCGATGGGCCATCCCGATACGCGCGCCGCGGCGGCCACCGGCCCCGGCCTGCGACGCGCGTCCTTCCCCCGCCCGCCCCTCCTGCGCATCCGTACATTCTGCGTGCCGCCGGGCGGGTGTCAACACTCCCCTGCCTTGCGCTCGCCGTGACGCGGAGGCTTCCGGCGGTCACCGCCGACGGGGCAGGGCGGTACCGGCGTCCCGGGGTGCCGGTCCGCGTGGCGCACCGACGCGCCGCCGGGACGGGGTCAGATCGCCGAGGAGATCTCGAGGATCTCGAAGCGCTGGACCTTCCCCTCCGACTCGAAGGCCACGATGTTCCCCGGACGGCGGCCCATGAAGGCGAGCGCCATCGGCGCGCGGTAGGAGTACACGCCGTTCTCGGCGTCCACGTCCCACGGCCCGAGGAACCGGAACTCGGTCAACGAGTCATCGGCCACGCGGCGGACCTTCACCCGGCTCCCCACGGTGACGAGCAGCGTCCCCGCCATCTCCGGCTGGATCACGCGCGTCCGCGCCAGCTCGGTCTGCAGGGAGTTCGCACGCTCGGTCATGCGGTCGCGCCGCTCGAGGTTGCCCTTGTACTCCGCGTTCTCCGAGAGGTCCCCCTCCGCCGCCGCCGTGCCGATCGCCGTGGCGATCTCCGGCAGGACGACGTTGACGAGGCGGTCGAGCTCCTTGCGCTTGCGGTCGAGGCCGGCCGCCGTCGTGTAGATGACGTCGTCCTGCTCCCACGGCGGCACGTCCTGGTGGTAGAGCTTCGGGTGGGTCTCCGTCAGGACGAGCGTCATCTGGCCGCGGAAGTCGTCGGAGAAGCCGATGCACCGGGCGAGGGCGTCGGAGACCCGGCGGGCCCCCGCCATGTCGGTGGCCACCAGAACACGCCGCGCCGCGTCGAAGTCCCTCGCCGAGAGCGCCGACTTCAGGCGGAAGAAGAGGCCGCGCTCCTCCCCGGTGAGCCGGGAGGCCCGGTCCGCCTGGAGGAGCACCTGGGAGAGGAGCGCCACGGGCTCCGGCCCGCCCTTGTCGTGGGGCAGCCCACCGGCGGCCACGTCGCGCCACAGCCAGTGCAGGGCGCTCGCGAACCGCGCCGGCGCGGCGAGGATGGCCTTCGCCGCGGCGTACAGCAGATCCTCCCGGCCCGCCGCCCGGAGGTCCTTCGCGATGCTCTCGCAGACCTCCGACTGCACGGCGGGGAGCGCCACGCCGCAGTACTCGGCATAGCCGGCGGGATCGGCCCGTTTCACCCACTCGAGCGCCGCGGCCTGCAGCCGGGCGTCCGGCAGCGCGGACAGGTGCGCGGCGGGATCGCCGGCGGGGATCGGCAGGTCCGCCCCGGGCGCCGCCGCGGGCAGGAACTTCGCGAGCTGGAGCAGGACGCCGCGGGTGGCCAGCGTCAGGGCCGGGTCCGGCCCCTCGGCCTGGGCCCGCAACGACTCCGCGAGGCGGCCGACGAGCGCGGGCTCCTCCGCCGCGTGCTCCTTCGATTCCGCGAGGTAGTCGAGGGTCACGAAGAGCCGGGGCAGGCCTTCGCCGGCGTCGGCGATCTCCCGCTCGAACCGCGTCTGGTGGGAGAGCGGGACCCGGCGCAACTCGAACGTGGGCTGGGCGCCCGTGGAGACCTCGATCCACGGCGAGCGGCGGATCTTCGGCCCCGCCTGGTTCCAGAATCCGGCCCACGCCCCCGGCACGAAGTCGTTCAGCAGCGCGCGGGCCTCGCGATAGGAGAGCCGGGGACCGTGGGCCCGGAGCAGGCTCTCGAAGAGGCCCGCGGGGTCGCTCTCCGCCAGCGCGCGGACCCGGTCGCCGTCGAAGGCCGCGAGGACCCGGAAGTCCTCCGGCGGCAGGGGCAGCAGCTCCTCGGCGGCGCGGCAGTCGTAGGCCTTCTCGCCCCCCTCCACGTCGGCGACGAGGGCGTCGCGGTCGGCGGCGAAGCCGCGGACCCGTCCCACGGCCTTCGTGCGGCGGTCGCGGAAGAACGAGCCCGGCGCGAGGCGGAGGAGCGAGTCGGCCCGCCGGAGCCCCTCCTCCACCGTCAGGTCCTTCGCCCCCACTGTCCGGGCGAGCATCGTCCCGAGGTTCGGGCGGTCGGTGTAGACCTTCGTGAGAAGCGCGGCGATCTCCTCGCGGAGCACGGCGCTCCGGGGGAGAAGCCGGGCGAGGCCGCGGGCGAACTCGAGGCCGGATTCCGTGCCGTTGCGCTCCACCCACGTCGTGAGGACCATCCACGCGAGCGACTCGAACCGCTCCTCG
>JALOQY010000103.1 GCA_025459285.1 Planctomycetota bacterium
CTCGACGACCCGCCCGGAGATGGCGACCGGGACCCCCTCCTCCACCGCCGGGGTGCGCTCCCCGCCGAGCTCCACGGTCCCGGAGATCGCGGGAAGTCCGGCCGCGACCAGGTCCGTGACCCCGAGGACCGGTGGGCGGCCCGGCGCCACCGGCACCGCCTCGCGCGTCAGGGGGTCGCGGTCGAGGGTGGCTTCGGCGAGCGGTCCCGGGAGGGGGGCGTCCACGGCGACCGGGGGAGCCGCCTTGACCCCGGGAGGATCGGCGCGCGCCGGCGCGGTCGCGGGGTCCGGGGGCGCTCCCTCTTCCGGAGCCGCGGGGGGCGGCGGTGATCCGGGGGGCGCCGCCGGGTCGCCCGCCCGCGACGGGACCGACTCCGCCGGCCGGTCCGGGCCGCGCGATTCCGGGCCGGAACCGGCGAGGAGCGTGACGAGGACCGCCGCCCCGCACAGGGCGGGAAGCAGGAGCAGCAGCGCTCCCCGGCGGAAAGAATGGGAGATGGGCGGCCCGGTCACCGCCTGAGCTTACCACGGATCCGCCAGCAGCCCGTCGCCGTGAGCCTCCGCGCGGTTGGAGGCCGCTCGGCGACGGGCTGCTGGTATTCAACGGCCTGAAACGGCTTTGATCTCAGATCTGGGGGTCTTTCAGAAGTCGCGGGTCGCCGCCTGGTTTCGGATGGGTACGATGCCCATTCGGAGCCATTCTGAGGCGTTGTGGCCGAGCCGATGAGGATGCCCGGTCTTGCTTCAGTTCCGGACCGCGTAGAGTTTCAGACCGAAGACCGATTCAACGACCTGACCCGCGGACGGCAGGGACTCGTAAAGCCCCCGGCTTTCAGCTTCTCCCGCAGAGCCAGGTCCTCGGAGCGTGAGCAATCCTCCCGCGCGGCCTCGTTGTCGGCCCCGGCGCGAGCGAGCCCGTATCGGGAGTCCAAGCACATCTGAGCGCCAGTGCCGACAGCCCTTCGGGCCGGGAGGTCCGCGAAATCCGGAAGATCGGCAGCCTGTCGGGGCCAGGGACGATCTCTGCGGTGCGACCCCTTTCCCCGACCGGCTGCTGAGGCGACGGTCAACGGCCGGCGAGCGCGATCGTGATCCGGTTGTAGAAGTCCGCGAACTCGTTGCCGAGGTCGTTCTCGATCTGGTCGAAGGTGCGGCCCTCGAGGATCTTCCCGTGGCCCTTGAAGACGTTCGTCTCCTTGCCGAACTCCTCGATCATCTTCCCGAAGTCGGTGTGGAACATCGTGTACTGCTTGAGCCACGCCTCGAGGTGGCCGCGCCAGACTTCCTGGTGCTTGAAGAACTCCGGGGAAGCGTCCTTGTCGAAGCCGAGGGCGGTGAGGCTCTCTCCGATCCACTGCTTGAGCTGGTCCGGCTTCGTGCGGCTGATGTACCAGCCTTCCATGTCCTTCTTCAGGTCCCGGCACTTGCCCGCCACCGCCTTCGTCATCTGCTTCATCTGGAGCGCGATCTTCTGGTCCGACTGGAGCTGGGACTTCGACGCGGTGCCGAGGGCGCCCATCAGTCCCGACAGCCGGCCATGCTCCTTGTCGATCTCCTCGCCGGCCTCGTAGATCGCCTCCTGCTTCTTGAACCACGCGGGGCCGTCCACCTGGGCGAGGTCCCAGCAGAACTGGGCCATGAAGTTCCGGTTGCCGAACAGCTTCGCCCCGGTGATCTCCACCGACGCCCAGTGGATCG
Source organism: Planctomycetota bacterium (assembly GCA_025459285.1). Taxonomy (GTDB): domain Bacteria; phylum Planctomycetota; class JAJSAM01; order JAJSAM01; family JAJSAM01; genus Prado167. Next base: position 1,699 of record JALOQY010000103.1, read on the forward strand.
TCTCCTTCGTCTGCCAGACGAGCACGGCCGTGGGCAGCGCCTTGAGGCCGTCGTTCGCGCAGAGCTTGGCGGCGTTCGACATGTACAGCCCGAGCGCCGTGCTCGCGGTCTGGCACGTGTCCTCCCAGAGTGTCTTCGAGAGGGTGCGGGGGTCCGCGTCCTTGACCTTGAAGAGCCCGTCGATCTCGACGAGCACCTTCCGGCTCACCTGCACGTAGCTCTGGAGCATGGAGCGCGCCGCGCCGGGCAGTTCGGGCGAGTCCGGCAACTCCTCCGCCGGGCGGGCCGGCGCGGGGAAGCCGAGGGTGATCGCGAGGAGGAGGCTGGCAGACAGGATGCGCTTCATCGTCGTTCCCTCCATCCTAGAACGGATCCGAGTAGGTGCTGATGTACCAGCGCTTCTTCTCGTGGCGCCGGAGGAAGTGGGGCTTCTCCGAGCCGTACTGGACGCCCTTCTCGTTCCAGGCCTTGGTCCAGACCAGGGCCTCCTCGAGGAGTGGCGCGGCCCGCTCGCGGATCTTCGCCTTCTCCTCCTCCGTCAGGAAGAACCCCTCGTCGGTGTCCGCTTCGTCGAAGCCCTTCAGCACCGTGATGGCGGTCTTTCCGGGAACCACGGTCACGTTGCAGTAGAAGTCCGCGAACCGGATCTGGTGCCAGTCCCAGTGGTAGCGGATCCGGCTCAGGGCGATGGGTGTTTCCCGATGGCGCGGCTCGATGCAGTCGAGGTACAGCTCGAAGTTCTGCTCCCTGATGGCCGTGGCGAAGATCTCCACGAGGCGCTCCGGCGTGACGTCGTCGGGCACGGAGCGCACCGTGTACATCGGGGCCTTGATCTCCTCGAGGCGCTCCTCGCCGGCGAAGCGGCCGCCCCGCTCGTCGTTCTCGACGAAGACGGCGAAGGTGGCGCCGGGCACGTGGATGGCCTCGGGGATGACCCGCCAGCCCCAGAACGCCGGGCCGATCTTCTTCTTGCCCGCGTCGGGCACCATGAGCTCGAGGCCGGCGATGCGGCCGACGAGGGTCCACGTCCCGCCCTCGGGGAGCTTCGGGTTCACGAGCCGCCGGTAGCGCTTCACCGCCTCGTAGGGGCCGAGCCACTCGCGGTTGCCGATCTCGACGAAGTAGTAGCCCTTGACGCCCGCCCCCACGTGGACGAACTCGCGGCCCATGTCGTAGAACTGGTTCGTGGGGTAGGTGAAGTCCGGGAGGAGGACGCGCTTCCCCACCACCTCCTCGAGGGTAACGTCCCTCATGGAGGGGGCGGGGAAGGGGTTGCCGAGGAGGGTACCCGAGGCTTCGAGCTTCGCGCGGAAGTCCGTCCACTGCTTCTCCGCCTCTTCGGCGAAGAGGGCCGTGAGCTTCCGCTGGTTCTCCCGATAGGCGAGCATCTGCGGAGTGATCTCGATCGTCTCGCCCTTGCTCGCCATGAGGGCGGCGCGGACGCGGTCGTACAGCTCGTTGACCTTCGGGTGGTCCGGCCACGCCTCCTTGAGCGCGCGGACGCGCTTCAGTGCCTCCTTGTCGTCCGCCGTCAGCTCGAAGGGTGCGCCCTTCGACAACTCCGCGTGGCGTTCGAAGCGCGCGACGAAGTGCTCGGCCCCCGAAAGCTCCTGCTTGCCCGGCTCCTTCTCCTGGGCCGTGAGTCCCGGCGCGAGGAGGAGGAACGGGACGACCGCGAGAAGAACCACGAAGCCCGTGCCCGGTTTCATGTCACGCTCCCCGAGAAAGAGACCGGCAGCCCTCCAACGGGAGGATTGTATTCCGTCCGTCCGGCCGCCCGAAGCCCGAACGAAGGGGCCGGTGCGCCGAGACCGGCGGAATCAACCGCGCTCGACGCGCTCCACCGCGAACTCCAACTCCTCCACGATGAACGTGTCGCTGTTCGAGTTCAGTTCGGGAGCCTTCCACCGGCAGGGCCAGCATTCGTGGAGGACATAGGTCCGGCCCGGCTCGCCCTTCGCCGCCCGCAGGTTCACCGTGATGGACTTCCGGATGTCCTTGCCGGCGGCCAGTTCCGCGAACCATGCGTGGAGCCCCTCATCGAGGCCGGTCGCGCACGCGAGAGTGAGGTTCCTCGCGTGGATCGTGGCCGGATCGCCGTCCGCGGCTGGGGCGTGGGTGACCCCGATCGGGGACGCCGAGACCACGCCGCCCGCGGAGGCGCCGTCGATCTGCACGGAGAACCCCCGGGCGGCGGCGAACCGCCCGAGAGGGGCCGCCGGCGTCACCCGCTCGAGCTTCTCCATCCCGAGTTCGAAGGACTCGATCACCGGTGCGCCGTCCGTGAAGGGGCCGGCTTCGAACCCGGCGGGCCACGCCTCGGAGAAGTTCAGCCGCAGGACCTCGTTACCCTCGCGGTCGAGGTAGATGATCGAACCCGACTTCCGCTCGGTGGTGCCGCTCAGGCCCTTCCGGAACCAGTCGAGGAGCGAGGGATCGGACACGACCCCGCGTTCCAGGGTGATGTTGTTGAACTTCACCTTGCCGGGCCGCTTGCGGACCACGGGATCGTCGCCGTCGCGGTACTCGACGATCTCGACCGTGGCACCGCCACCGCGGATCTCCGCGAAGCGCGCGACGGGTATCCCGTCCAGATCGAGGCGGACGGAGAACCGGGGAGCGGGGGCGGCCTCCACCCCCGCCGGCAGACCTGCCGCCGCGCCGGCCGCCACAAGAACCAGGAACACCAGGAATCGAGCCTTCATCGGACACCTCCGCTGCTTCTTCTACGTGAATTGAGACGCAGGCGCAAGACAAGGCCCCCGGAGCGGTCTTCGGGAGGGGGAGAATCTCCTTGCGCTCCTACGGGAGTGCGTATACACTCCTAGGACACTCCCTTGGGAGTGTCACGGAGGGCACTTTGAGCAAGGACGCGGGCGCGGGGCGCAACGTGACGCTGAAGATCCCGGCGGAGCTGTACCGGAACCTCGCGCGGATGATCGAGAACACGGGCTTCCGCAGCGTCACCGAGTTCGCGGTCTACGTCCTGCGCGACGTGGCGGCCGGCGGCCGGCTGGAAGAAGGGCTCGGGGGCTACCGGCCCGGCGAGATCCGGGCGATCCGGGATCGCCTCCGCGCCCTGGGTTACATCGAGTGAGGTGCGCATGGCGAACGCGGAATCGGTCCTGACGAGCGGCGCGGCGGTCCCGGCGGTGCGGCTCCTCCCGAGCACCCGCCGGCTGGTGGTCTGGTCGGCGGCACTGGGGATCGTGGTCCTCCTCGCGCTGCTCCAGGGGTACCTGCCCTCGGGTTCGCTCCTCCCCTCCCACGCTCTGCCGTCCGGTTCGGGCGTCTTCCTCGCCGTCTTCTTCGCGGCGCTCCTCTGCGAGTACGTCGACTCCGCGCTGGGCATGGGCTACGGCACGACGCTGACCCCGATCCTCATCGGGTTCGGCGTCGAGCCGCTCCTGATCGTCCCGGCGATCCTCATCTCCGAGTTCGTCACCGGGGTGGGGGCGGGGTTCCTCCATCACCGCGACGGGAACGTGGACTTCATCCGCGACCGGCGGGCCCAGCGGGTGACGATCCTGCTCTCGGCGCTCTCCCTCGTCGGCACGATCGGTGCCGTGGTCCTCGCGGTGAACATCCGGGGGTCGACGCTCAAGCTCGCCATCGCCGGGATCATCGTCTTCATGGGCGTGTTCATCCTCGCCACCCTCCGCCGCCAGCTCCGCTTCCGGGCCTCCCACATCGTGGCGCTCGGCGCGGTGGCGGCGTTCAACAAGGGGCTCTCCGGCGGCGGCTACGGCCCGCTCGTGACCGGCGGGCAGGTGGTCTCCGGAGTCTCCCCGAAGCACGCGGTGGCGATCACCTGCGTCGCCGAGGCCTTCACCTGCCTCGTGGGCATCGTCGCCTACGCGATCGCGAAGGGCGCCCCGGCGTTCGACCTCGTGGTCCCCCTCACCCTCGGCGCGGCCCTCTCGGTCCCCATGGCCACCTTCACCGTGAGCCGCCTGAAGGAGTCGGTGATGCGCGGCGGCGTGGGCCTCGTCACCCTCGCGCTCGGCGTCTGGACGCTGATCCGCGCGCTGTCCTGAGCGGGATGATCGCTCCCGCTCCGCGCCTCCGTCACCGGGTGACGGGGAGCGACAGGACCCCGGAGGCGAAGGCGTCCTCGGCGAAGGCCTGCGCGCGGACCGTGAGGCGGGGCCACGGGACCTCGGCGGGTACGGGAAGCGCGCAGCGGAAGGTCCTGTCCCCGGGCGAGACCTCCGCCGCCGAAAGGACCACGTCATTCGCCCGGCCGTGGTTGGCGAGCATCGTCTCGCGCGCCGCGCCGGGATCGGCGGGGGGGGGCACGAGGCCGGACGCATGGGGGCCCGGGGGGCGCTCCAGCGTCACGAGCACCCTCGCCCCCGCGATCGCCGCCGGGAGGCGCCCGGACACGGTCAGTTCCCCGCCCGGCGAGGCGGCCCCCTCGACCTGAAGCGGGATCGGGAGCGGCGGCGGGGGAAGGCGCATCCCGGGGTCCCCGAGGAGCGTCCACATCTCGAGGTGCTCCCTCCGCTGCTCCGCGAGGGGGACCGCTCCCCGGCTGCCGTCCGCCTCGTCATAGAGCCGGAAGGTCAGCGAATCGATCTCCCCCCGGGCGATCCCGCCGAGGACGTCGAGCCACATCTCCCCGAGCGTCGTCGCCGGCGGATCGCGCCGCAGGTGCTCGATCAGCCCGTCCGCGGCCAGCCGGCCCATCGCGGCGTAGCTCTCCCCGTGGGCCCCGACGACCGCGGCGGGACCCCCGGCGTTCCGCATCGCGGCAATGCCGTAGCCTTCGCCGCCGAATCCCCGGACCTGGCAGCCGTAGCAGCCGCACGTGAAAAAGACGCCGGGGCCGGCGCGGATCCGCAGGGTCTCGAAGTCCTCGCGGGTGAGGAAGGGGGCCCGGCCCGACGCGAGACGTCCGGCCCCGGAATGACCCAGATAGATGGCAAGGAACGACCCCTCCTCGAGGAGGCCCCGCGAGACGGTCCGGAGGTCGCCGTCGGGCACGCACAGCGGCGAGGTCGGGGAGTGCACGAGCGCGCGGACGGTCCATCGCGGGGGAATCCGCGCGAAACGGGACGCGAGGGCGCCCCCGAGGAACCACGCCGCCATCTGCCGCTCCACCGGCGACGCCCCGCCGGGATCGCCCACGAGGAGCGCCATCCGGTCCCGCCACGGCCCCGCGGGTCGCCCCTTCTTGAAGGCGAGCGTCTTCGCCACCATCGCCTCGACCTCCGCGACGGAGCGCGCCGGGAACCGGCCCACCGCGACCGCCGGCAGCGCGCCGGCCGCCGCTCCGGAAAAGGGGTGATCCGTGGGCTCCCCGGCCATCCGTCCGACCGTCCCCGCGCCGGGTGGCACGACGGTCCTTGCCGCGTCCTCGCCATCCGGGGCAGCGAACGCCCCCGCGAGCAGGACGGCGACTCGCCCGCGCGCACCCCCCGCGAGCCGCCGCACGCGGTCCCGCAGGGGCCCCGCCTCGCCGGCGCGGATCTGCTCCGGGGAGAGCGCATCGGTGGTGGTCAGGACGATGACGCGCTGCCCTTCGGCGCGCCGGTGTTCGACGAGAGGCGTGAGCGCCTCACGATACGCGGGGGCGGCGACGAGGACCCAGAGCGGTCTCTCCTCCGCCGCTGGCGACGCCGCCGGGAGGACCAGCAGGACGAACAGCAGGATCGCGCGTCTCATCGGGGTCGACCTTCCGCTCACCTCTTCGAAGTCATTCCACCACGCCACGCGAGGAATGCGCCAAGACCCGCGGCGAACCCACCGGCGTGGGCCAGCGCGGAGACCTGCGTCTCGCCCGCGAGCTGGCCGATCACGAGGGCGGCCTGGAGCAGCAGCCAGAGACACAGCGCGGCCACAGCGGACAGGGAGATCCAGCGGACGAGGATCCCGAAGCGAAGCAGCAGGCCGAGTCTCGCCCGGGGGTGGCGCAGGGCGTAGAAGGCGATGACGCCCGTGATCCCGCCGCTGGCCCCGATACACGGGACCGCCGCACGGGGGTCCCCCAGGATGTGCACGATGTCCCCGGCCAGCGCGGCGGCCGCGATCAGCAGGCCGAACCGGAGGGGGCCCAGCTCGCCCTCCACCTGGCGGCCGAAGACCACCAGGAACCAGCCGTTCGACAGCAGGTGGCCGAATCCCCCGTGCAGGAAGAAGCTCGTGAGGAAGGTGAGGCCTCCGTACCGGAACGCCTGCTCGGGCACGAGGCCATACCGGTTCACGACATCCTCGAGGTCCCGCGCGGTGACGGCGAAGACGCAGGCCATCGCGGCCGTCAGGGCAAAGGTGAGCCAGGGCCGGGCCGGAGCCGCCTCCGCATCGCACACGAGGGGGAGGCCCAGCAGGGCGGGAACCCACATCCAACCTTCCTCGGGCAGGTCCCCGCCCCCCGCCTCGCTCCGCTGCTTCTCCTGATGCGTCCGGAGCCGCATCAGGCCGATCTTCTCCCGGGCTTCCAGCGACAGCTCCTCCTTCGCGGCCGGGGGGGCGGCGCGAGCCGGCAGCTTCTCCCGCTCCTCCCGGTCGAACCACACGAAGCGGCAGCGGACGCAGACATCGAGCGTCACCGGATCGGAGCCTGCGCGAAGCACAGCCTCGGCCATCCGTCCGTCGCACATGGGGCAGGGTGTCAACCCCGGGTCGCCGGCCTCCCGGGCCCGCTGCCACAGTTCGCGGACGGCGTCGGCGGCGACGCCCTTCCGGAGCACCGGCAGTCCGGCCGCGCACCCGCCGCATTCCGGGCACCGGAAGGCGATGCCCTGCGGGCTCGGCACGCGCACCAGGACGGTCCTGCACCGCGGACACCGAGGCATGGGCACCCCCCGCCGGCCGGGAACCGACCTCGGTATGATGCCCGAGGTTCCGTCCATGCGCAAGCGCCGGGACCGGCTGGTCCGTGTGGCGGAACGCGGCTCGGCACACTTGCTTGTGAAAGTGCGACGCGATTGCTACAAAAGTCGACCCGATCATCTCCCGCCGGCAAGCCGGCGCGGGAGCGAAGTCGTGGAGCACCCCGCGTGGACGGGGTCCATGCGCAACGTACTCTGGGAGAGCCAGCACCATGAAGCCCGCACTCGCACTCCTCGTCCTCGCCGTCACCCTCGCGGGCGCCGGAGACGCCATGGCCCAGGATCTTGCCGCACTCGAAGCGGAACTGAAGCTCCTCGAGCAGAAGGAGGCCGCCCTCGAAGCCGGGGACCTCCGCAGCGCCAACGAACTCCAGGTGGCGAGCAACGCTTTCCAGCAGAAGCTCCTCGCCTCTCCCGCGAAGGGGACGCCCGAGTGGCGGGCCGTCGCCCAGCGTGCCGTGGAGCTCGGCAACCGGATCACCGCGAAGCAGAGGGCGCCCGGGGCCGAGGGAGCGGCGGACTCCGCGACCCGCGCCGGAGCCGCCATTCTCGACGAGGTGGAGATGGGTCTCGAAGTGATGAAGCCCGCGGACACCGCCGAGGCCAACCGCCTCGTGGCACTCCTCAACAAGGCGGCGGAGACGCTGGGGGGCGCATCCCGCGGGGCACGCTCCTCCGATCTCTTCAAGGCCTCCGCGGCGCGGCTCAAGGACCTCAACGCCCGGGTCCGCGCGCGGCACGCGGAGCCCGTCGAGGCGGCCCCGGCCGGCGGGTCTTCCGCCGACGGCCTCGACCTGGCGATCGAGCCCGCGGGCTTCGCCTCCACGGAGCTCTACTACTGGAAGGAGTTCGTCGCGTGGTACCGGGACTCCCTCGCCGGTCTGCGCGCGGGCGACCTCCGGCGCGACCCGAAGACGATCGAGGACAAGCTCGCCCGGGTTCCGGCGAGCGAGCGCACCGCGCCGGCCGTGGCCGAGGCCCGTGCGCTGATCGCGAAGTACCGCGCGCGCCGGGACGTACTCCTCGCGGAAGCCGCCGGGCGTGCCGCGGATCAGCGGGCGAAGGACCAGGCCGAGTACGAGGAGGTCAACCGCATCCTCGGCGAACTGCAGGGCTACTTCGACCGCGACTTCACCGTGAAGCTCGAACCGCCCTGCGACCCCGCCTCGATCCGCGCCTGGATCGGGCGCCTCACGGAGGCCGAAGCCCTGCGGGTGAAGGGCGAGGCGATGATGGCGCGGGTGAAGACGGAGTTCCCCCGGTACGCCGAGGACCCGCTGGTCAAGCGCCTCACGGTCTTCTTCGCGCAGTCGATGCGCGAGCGGATGGCGCGGGACATCGAGCACTCCGTGGGCCGGATCGTCGACGGTCCGTCCTCGCAGAACGGACTGCTCCGCGCCCGCCTCGAACACGCCTCGCGCTTCCTCGAACCCGACGCGTTCAACGACCAGCGGCGAGCGAACGACGGGTGGGTGAACGACGCGTTCCAGACCATCACGGAGGGGATCGAGGCCTGCGAGGCGCTGCGCATCTTCCGGACGGAGTACGAGAAGAAGGAGGCGGATCCCGCCGTCGACGCGCTGGCGGCCAGCCTCCGTGCGGCGCTCGTCCGCGAGGAGGGCGCGGCGGTGGCCGTCTACGAGAAGGCGCGGATGCCCGCGGGGCTCTCGTCGGGACCCGACTTCGACGCCGCACGCGCCGCGGTCCTCGCTTACGGCACGCCGGCCGATGTCATCGCCCGGATCGTCGTCAGCCACGGACCCGTCAGCTACGAGACGCGGCGCTCCAGCACGAGCGATGCGGGGAGCGACTGGATCCGGATCGAGTCGTGGACGGAGCGGGGGCGGAAGATGCAGGCCACGGTCGCCGAGAAGACGAACGGCGACATGCGGATGGTGGTCTACGACCTGAAGTTCATCGAGGTGGGCCACCCCGACTCGCCGCGCGGCCGCTGGTTCTGCTCCGGCCGGTTCGAGACCCGCCGGATCAAGCCGGAGAACGTGATGCTCGACTGAACGCTCCGGGGGTCTCCATTTGACCGGACCTCCAGGGGCGCTCCGCTGGCGCGCGCTCGAGGCTCGCTGGCTTACCCCTTGTTCGAGGTGGCGAGGGTGAGAGTGCCCTCGGCCGCTGGCCTGCGACGATATCGGTGTAACGCACCGGGTCGTGGCGCACCGCGAGTTCGAGCGCCCGGTGGAACAACATGCCCCGACCTCGGGAGTGGCGTCGGTTGAAGCGGGATGCGAACTCGTTCAGGTAACTGGGCAGATGCGCGTCATCGACGGATCCCTTGTGCCTGCCGAGGAGCCACCGCTCGGCAAGTGAGGCCACTCGATGGACGGTGGGCAGTAGCTCCCCCGGGTCTTCTCCACGGGCCCGAGCTGATCGCCGCCGTGAAGGCTCGCCTCGACGCGCCGGACCAGCCCGGCGACGCCTCGTTGCCGCCAGCCAGCGAATCGAACCTCGTCGCGGCGAAGGCGGTCGCCCTCCTGCTCCTCGGGGAGGATCCCGCGAGCGAGCGGATCCGAGCCGCCGCGGAGTCGATCCGGAGACTGCCCGGCCCCGAGGACCCCGCGAAGGTGGACCTCGCCGCCCTCTGGTTCGGGTCGCTCGTCTTCTGGCGTGAGAGCGGCGATCCCCGGAAAGAGTGGATTCCCCGCGTCAAGTCGGACGCCATTGCCACCACGCGGGCGGAGCCCGCTGAAGGGAAGGGCACATGGGACCCCGCCGGCCCCGGCTTCGAGGCTCTGGGCCGGGTCGGCTCGACCGCCCTCGCGGCTCTCGCGGCGCAGGTCTGGTACCGGTACTCCAGCACCTTCGGCGCCCGCTGACCACCGGCCCGGGGACGCCCGAGGCAGGCCGCGCCCGGCGCGGAGGTTTCGACGGTCAGTGTCTCCGTGCCGCGCGACCACGGCAGACCGGTGAAGCTGAAGCCCGTGGACACCGTCGCCGTCACCGCCCCGGCCGGCAGGAACGGGGCGGCTCCGCCGGCTCGGGTTTCCGGCGGGTAGCCACACCTCGGCCCTCCGGATCGACGGCTTCCAGCCGAGGTCGGCGACGGGTGTCCCCTTACCCCCGCCGGGAGGCTCGAGCCGCGCCCGGCATGTGACCGGCTGCGTGAGCTCGCCCCGAACCGTCACTCTGACCGTGCCCGGCTCAGGGACGGTGATCGTGAGCGGCCCGGTGACGGGATCGAGGCGGACCTCGAACTCCCGCCCGCCAATCATCGCGACGATACGGCAGGGGCCGGCGGGAAAGTCGTCGCCCGAGGACCTGTCCGCTTCGGCTCGGCGGGGTTCCTCCCTGTCCGGCGTGCAGATCCGGAATTCCTGGTGCGGGACGTGCCCGCTCCCGCATCCTGCGGTCGCGCGCCGGAAGGAGCAACTCCATGGGTGGCACAGGATACGGATGGCTCGCGGTCCTGGTCCTCTTCGCGGTCGCGCCGGCTGGCGCGCAGGAGCATCGAGGGAAAGAGCCGCCGACCCTCGAGGAGCAGGCCCGCGAGAACGAGCGGATCACGAAGCAGACGATCGCCCACTTCTCCTCCATGTCGGACTTCGTCGGGGCCATGCGGCTCTCCGACAAGGACGCAAGGCTCGTGATCGTCCACTACCCTTCCTTCGCCGATCTCTACTGGTGGGGCGAGAAGCCGCTCGAGGTCCGGGTGCGGGAGAGCTTCGAGAAGAGCGGTCGCTACGACTTCTCCCTGGTCGCCGATGCCCCGGAGTTCCTGAGCTGGGCGGAGCAGAAGAAGCTCGACGGGAAGGCGTGGCTCCGGAGCGCCTTCCGGGCCACCCTCCTGAGCACGAGGGCCGGCCTCTCGGAGGGGCTCGCGGAGTACCGCCGGCAGATCGCGCTGCTCGAGAAGATGGCTGGCGACGAGGGGGATGCAGACCTCGAC
>JALOQY010000104.1 GCA_025459285.1 Planctomycetota bacterium
ATCATCTCCGGGGTGACATAGGCATCCTCATCCCCCACGGCGAGGAAGGTCGCTCCCCCCACCATGGGGTATTCGGTCCCCGCGTACCGCGCGGTGTGGCCGGCGATGACCGCCGCCCCGTACCTCGCCGACTCCTCGTGGAACACCGACCACACCGCCGCGAAGTCCTCCTCGGTGATCGAGGTCGGCAGGTTGAAATCCACCACCACGTAGGCCGGCGCGAGCCCCGAGGTGGTCACGTCCGAGGCCAGGATGTGCCACGCGAACCATGCCGCCTCGGCGAAGCCGTACTGCGGCAGGATGTAGATCGGGTCGGTGGTCACCGCCATCACCTTGCCGGGCGCGGTGCGGACGATGGCCACGTCCACTCCGTGGCGCGGCCCGGTGAGGACCTCGGGGCGGCGCGCGCCGAGGTACGGATAGACCTCCCGGGCGAAGAACTCCGGGGAGATCTTCCCGAGAGGCGGGAGCTTCGGACGTTCGGCCATGGTGGAGACTCCTACCACCCGGAGCCCGCGGCCCCAAGCAGCCCGTCGGAGCAAACGAAGGTCGCCCTCGGCCCCGACAGGCTGCGGGACGACCGGCGATCCTGATAGAATCCACGGACGATCAGGTCATGGAGGCTTCAGTGCGAAGAACGGTCCTCAAGATCCTCGCCGCGGCGGGCCTCGCCGCGGTCCTCTCCGGGACGCTCGGCATCGCCCAGAGCCCGGAAATCGTCCCCGGCGGGCGCGACGGGCTCATCGAGAAGGCGAAGAGCGATCTCGGCATGCTCGGATGGCGCGGGCGGCGGGACCCGTCCATCCGGGATCCGAAGGAGGCCGCGAAGGACCTGGAGCAGCGCCGGATGCAGCAGGAGAAGGAGAAGCGGATCGGCGACGCCCGCAAGGCCGGCGCGGCGGAGACCTACGATGCACACCACCGCGCGCTGTTCCGGCGAAACCGCGAGGACGCGGCGGCGCGGCGGAGGCTCGAGTGGCGCGCCGCGGCGAACCCGGGGTCCTGACATGCGCGGCGCTTCCCTCATCCTCTGCGGTCTTCTCCTCCTCGCCGCCGGCGCAAAGGCCGACCCGCTCGCCGATGCGGAGAAGGCGCTCCGCCGCGGCAACGCGAAGGGCGCCCTCGCCGCATTCGACGCCCTGATCGCCGCGGAACCCTTGAATCCGTTCGCCCACCTGGGCCGGCAGGAAGCGCAGCGGAGGCTCGGCCGCGCCGAGGCCCTCGCCGCGGAGTACGAGAAGCTGTGGCTGGGGAAACCGTCCGAAGCGGCGCGTGCCGCCCTGTACGCCCGCCTGCTCCCACCAGCCGAGGCGCTGGAGGTCCTCGGGAAAGCGGCGACCCCCGACTTCCTCGTCCACCTCGGCCGGGCCCGGGCGATGCGACCGCTCTCCGACGAACGCCTCCCCGAGGCGCTGGCCGCGGCGATCGCGGCGTGCCCTCCCGACGCCCGATCCCTCGGCCTCCTCGCGTCGTACTTCGAGGACGCGGGGGAGTTCGACCGGGCCGGCGAGCTCTTCGCGAAGGCCGCCGCCGCCGACCCGGAGAGCGTCGCCGCCCTGGTCGGCCTCGCCCGCTGCCAGCGGCTCAAAGGGAAGCCCGACGAGGCGCTCGAGCCTCTCGCGAAGGCGCAGCTCCTCGACCCCGAGGACGTCGCCGTCCCCTACGAGACGGGCCTCGTCCACCTCGACCGATTGGACCCCGAGGCGGCGCTCGCCGCCCTGAACGGCGCGCTGTCCCTCGACCTGAAGGACATGGACGCCCTCATCGCCTCCGCCGAGGCGTTCCTCATGAAGGGCGAGCCGAAAGACGCCGTGGAGCGGATGCGGCGAGCCGTGGAGATGGCCCCCGACCGCCTCGACGCGCGCCTACTCCTCGGCTACGCGCTGGAGGTCCAGAACCTGAACGACGACGCGCTCGAGGTCTACGCCGCGACGGCGAAGGCCGACCCGCTCTGCTCGGCGGCGCACGTGGGGATCGGCTGGATCCTCCTGAAGAAGGGCAAGTACACCCAGGCCATCGCGGAGTTCCGGCAGGCTTCGGACCTCGCGCCCGGGGAACCCACACCGTTCTTCCTCCTCGCCTACACCCACGACCTGATGGGCCAGTGGAACGAGGCCATCGAGGCCTACGCCGCCCTCCTCGCGCGCCACCCCGGCTTCGCCCGGGCGTGGAACAACATCGGCCTCGACCGGGACCTCCTGGGGAAGAGCCGCGAGGCTCTCGAATGTCTGCAGAAGGCCGTGGACCTCGATCCGGAGAACCTCGAATTCGGTTTGAACCTCGGGAACGCTTTCTACAACGCGAAGAAGATGAAGGAGGCCTCCGCGGTGTTCGGCGCGCTGACGGAGAAGTACCCGCAGTCGGTCCACGCGTGGAGCGGCAGCGGGCGCAGCTTGAACGCCGCCCGGCGGTACGAGGAGGCGGCGGCCGCCTACGAGAAGGCCATCGAACTGGCCCCGGAGGACGCCGACCTCCACCTCATCGTGGGCGTGATCTACCAGGAGCAGCTCAGGAAGTACGACCTGGCGCTCGACCACTTTCGCAAGTACATGAAGCTCGGCGGGGCGGACCCCGTCGTCGAGTCCTGGGCGAAGGAATGCGAGAAGAAGGTGCGACGATGACGCAGATCCGACGGTTCGGTCTCACGGTGCTCATCCTGGCCCTCTCGGTATCCGCCGCGACGGCGGATGAACTCTCGGAGCTGAAGCAGACCTTCGTCTCCGGGACCGACGCGAAGGACCGGCTCGCGGCGGGCATGGACCTCGCCCTGAAGAACCCCGATGCCTTCGCCAAGGCCGTGGACGAGGTGCTCAAGGCGAAGCTGCCGGCGGACGCCGAGCTCTTCGCCCGGATCGCCGTCAAGCTGAAGGTCCGGCACCTGCGCCTCCTTCTCGTATGGGCCGCCTCGCAATATGGCCCCGAGGCCTCCCTCGCCGCCTTCCTCGACCGGATCGACAACGACTATCCGATGGAGAGCGTCCGGGCGATCGAGGGACTCGGCTTCCTCAGGAACCATGGCGCCCTCTCCCGGCTCATGGACCTGCTGCGAAGCCCGAACGAACTGATCGCGGTCCAGGCCGCCCGGGCCATCGGCCGCGTCGGGTCGAAGGGCGACGCCGGTCTCGTTCTCGACGCGGCCATCGCCGTGGACAACGGCCATGCCCGTGTCCACCTCGTGTGGGCGCTCCAGGACCTCACCGGCGGCAAGGGAACGGCCCAGAAGATGCTGGCGAAGTACATGGGGAAACAGGGCACCCAGGGGTTCCGCGCCAAGGAGGCGATGGCGATCCTCGAGGACGGCATCGCCCCGCCCGAGGACTACAAGGTGAAGCTGGAGACCATCCGCACCTTCTTCGGGAAGAAGGACTCGCCGAAGCTCCCCCCCATCGACGGCCCGAAGGACGAAACGGAGAAGGTGAAGAAGGCCCTGGCCGAGCTGGCGAAGAAGTCGCCGGCCTGGTACCACCTGGTCTGCGCGACCTTGAGCCAGATCAAGGTCTCCGGCGCGCCGGACATCCTCGACCACAAGGCGGGGATCCTGCACCTCCGGTTCCTCGACGTCTCCAAGTGGGACCGCTCCGAACTGTTCGAGTACTACATCGTCCGCTACGCGACGATCCTGTTCCTCGGGAAGATGGGCGACCCGCTGGACAAGCACCGCGGCTGGGAGGAGGGGATGATGGAAGGCTGGTGGTACGCCATGGACCACACCCAGATCGCCCTGGACGAGGACCTGCTGAAATTCATCCAGGAGGCCCTGAAGAACGCGCCGTGGTAGCGGAGCCGCCGCGCGGTCGGAGAGGAGACCCGACGTGAGCTTCGGGAGTCGACTCCCCGTGCGCCGATCACGGCCGCCCCCGGCGCGGCTCGCGGGGGATCGCTGCTCACGCTCTGGCCCGATCAACCATCGGCCCGGGGCCGACCGGGAGGGGCCCGGCCGTCCGCTCAGCGGGCTGCGGGAGGAAACTCGGCAAGGGCCGCCTGCACCATGTCGAGGAGGTACCGCTCGCGGTCGGCCCCCGTATACAGCAGGCCGCGGGCCGAGCTTCGCCAGAGCCGCCGGCCGGTCTTCGCCTCCACCGCGTCGAAGACGAGAACGGCGTCCCGGTGGTACCCCTCCTCCACCCGGCTCCCCGCCCCCGGGACCCGCGTGCCGAAGCCGAGGCCCCAGATCGTCTCGCCCCGCCGGTCGGTGACGCCGGCGCGGAAGGAGAGTCGAAGGTCGGGGAAGCTCGCGTCCTCGCGGTAACCCTTGAGCCCCATCTCCGCCCCGATCGCGGCGAGGAGCCAGCGGGCGTTGCCATGGTCGTCCATCCCGGGGTCCGGCGGGGGGAGCTTCTCGAAGGGGATCCACGCGTAGGTCACGCAGCGGGAGAAGTCCGCCGCCGGGTCCCGCTCCGAAGCCACCTCGAAGCGCGCGCAGGCCGCGACGCCGACGACGACGGCGAGGACCGGGAGCAGGGCCCGCGTCAATCGTCCTCGTCTCTCACCAGGAGTTCGTCGACCCACGCCTTCCACTCCGCCTCCATCGCCGGGAACGTACCGCCGAAGCCCGCGAGCCCATGAAGCCCGAACACATCCTTGAAAACCTCCGGCCCCGAGTCCCCGCCGAGCCCGCGCCGCAGGTACTCGACGAGCTTCGGACGGTACTTCCCGTCGCCGGCAAACCACAGGAATTGGCAGAGGACGGTGGACTCGGCATGGAACAGCGTCCGGTCGTCGGGGCTGCCCGGCCAATCGCGCCATCGTGACCTCCGGACGAGTCCGGCCTCGGTCATCACCGTGAGCAGGTCCGGAAGGCCCCACTCCGGCCACCCGAACCGCCGTGCGTGCCGCCACAAGCCGAGGTAGTCCCCCACCGGACTGGCGGCTGCCTCCACGCCGGTGCACTCGAGGACGAGCCCGGCGAACAGACCGGCCAGTCCATCCTCCAGCGCCAGGAGACGAGGGCCAAGACGCGGGTCGGTCCAGGGGATCGGGTCTCCCAGGGCCGCCTCGATGGCGGCCTTCCGGAAGACGTGCAGGAGCTGGTGCTAGCAGCCCGTCGGGGAGAAGGGTCGCACCGCAGACATCGTCCTTGGCCCCGACAGGCTGCTCATTTTCCGGATTTCGCGGGCTACCTGCCCCTGCGTCTCCTTTTCAGATGGTATGAAGAAGACCTTCCGGCCCTGGGATGTGAGCCAGGGAAACCTCTTTCCGCCGGCTCCAAAGGACCTGGTGAAGAGCGCAGACGAGCAGGAGGACGCGCAATACGGCAAGGGCCAGCGGGGAGACGAGATCCCGGCCCACATCCGGGCGAAAGTGAAGAAGCTGGTGAGGATAGAGGCGGGCAGAGAGCGGCTGGAGCGGGAAGCGCAGGAGAAGGCGGAGCGGCTCCGGCGGGAGCGCGAGGAGAAGGCAGGGCGAGAAGGACGGAAGCCGGGCGGCCCCGAGCCGAAGGCGCTGGATGGGATTCCGGAGGACAAGGCGCAGACCAATCTCACGGATGCGGAGAGTAGGATTCTGAATACGAGGGACGGCTACGAGCAGGGGTACAACTGCCAGGCAGCGGTGGACTCGGAGCACCAGGTGATCGTGGCGGTGGGAGTCACGAACAAGCAGAACAACGGAGGCGAACTGGTAGGGATGGTGGAGCAGATCAAGGACTTGACGGGTTCATACCCGGCTCAGGTCTCGGCGGACGCCGGGTACTGTTCCGAAGCGAACATCGTGGCGACTGGTAGCGGGTGTCGACCCGTACATCGGAACCGGGCGGCAGGTCACGGCACGGCAAGTCCGACCGACGAGGCGGACAAGAAGAGCGGCCCACGGACGCAGGCGATGCGGGAGAAGCTGAAAGCCGGGGGCTTTACGAGTCCCTACCGTCTGCGGAAGCAGGTCGTTGAACCGGTCTTCGGCCAGATCAAACAGGCGAGAGGATTCCGCCAGTTCCTGCACCGGGGTCTCTCAAAGGTCCAGGGAGACTGGTCGATGGTCTGCACCACCCACAAACTCCTGAAACTTTACGCGGTCCGGAACTGAAGCAAGACCGGGCCTCCTCATCGGCTCGGCACCAGAGCCTCAGAATGCCTCCGACCAGGCTTCGTACCCATCCGAAACCAGGCGGCGACCCGCGAGTTCTGAAAGACCCTTCGATCTGGGATGAAAGCCGTTTCAAGCCGTTCATAGCCAGCAGCCCGTCGCCGAGAGGCTTCCGCGCGCCTGAGGGCTTACGGCGACGGGCTGCTGGCCCATGGAGAGGATCGAGAACGTCTGGAACTCCGTGAATCGACCGGGCTGGTCATACACGATCAGCCAGCGCGTCCGATGCCCGTACTCGGCAATGATGTTCCGGACGCGTGCCGTCACGACCAGCCGGTCGACCGGTCCGCGGCCTCCTCCGTCGTGAAGACGAGGACCCGGAGCACGCGCATGTCGGGCTCCCCGAGATCCCGGAGGGGCCGGAGGCAAAGCTCGGCGCCGAGCCGCGCGAGCACCTCGCGATGCACGCCATCGAGGAGGTCCGCGACCTCCGCGCCCACCTCCTTCGCGCGCTCCTCCCCCGCGGACTTGTCGACGAACAGGAGGTACGGCTCGCGGGAGAGGACAAGCAGGTCGAAGTCGCGCAGGACGGGGTCCACCGCGACGTTTCCCCGCACCACCGCCGCGACGGCCTCGAAGGGGTCGTCGGGCGGCGGGGCCTCGTCGGGTTCGTCGACCGCGGGCTCCGCGTCCGCGGGGGGCTCCGGCAGCTCGAGCGGCTCCGGCAGGTCCGGATCGGGCGGAGCCGGGGGATCGAGGAGGGGCGGCGGTGGACGCCCGGGCCCGTCCGCACCGGGTCCGGAGGCGAGCCAAGCCGCCGCGAACGGCAGCGGAAGCAGCCCGATGGCGAGCAGGAAGAGCGCCGGTCGGCTCACGACCACCTCCACCGGCCGACCATGATACCACGTCAGCGCAGCAGGCGGGCGGGGCCGGGCAGGAGCACCACGAGGGCCCGGAAGGCCTCGGCGTGGCGCGCCGCCTCCGGTCGCTCGGCCGCGAACAGCTCCGCCACCAGGTCCCGCCACCGGAGCAGTTCCCGCCGGAGCCCTCCGCGGTCATTGACCACGATCGTCAGGTCGGTGAGAGCGAGGACCCGCTCGAGCGAGTTACGGAGGCGGGACTCGTCCCCCGGGCCCAGGAACTTCCCCGCGCGGTTCATCTCGTTGGCGATCATGAGCACCTGCCGGTCGACGGGGAAGTCCCGCCACCGCTCGGCGCTCAGCGTCGCGTGCTGCGTCACTCCCCGATCTCCGCGCCCTCGCCGATCAGCAGGAAGGTCAGTTCGCGGACCCGGGCGCGGATCCCGTCGTCCGCGATCTCCATGGTCCGGTTTCCGCGCGCCGGGCTGATGTTGATGAGCGAGGTGTACTCCACGCAGCCGTCCCGCCCGCGGCCGGGCAGGTAGTTCGCCCCCCACAGATCCGCCTGCCGGCTGCCCGTCGCGAGCAGCACCTGCTCCGCGTCGGCGTGCAACTCCCCGCCGACCGCGACCATGCCGAGGCGGACATCCACCACGTACTTCACCATGTCGCCGAAGAACCGCGCGACGAGCCTCGCGAGGTCCGCCCTGTCGATCGGGGCGGTAAGCACCACGATGTCGGGATCCGATCCGGCCATGGCACCCGGTTATACTCCGCCGGCCGCGAGACGATCACGGTTCCCGCCGCTCCCTCCCGGTCAAGTCGACAGGCTGCCAGAGCGGCGGGACCGGTGGGGGAGGACTCCGAGGATCTCGGCGCGGGCGATCCGCATGACCATGGAGGCGCTGAAGGTCCGGGCTCGGATGCACTTGAGAGCCAGTTTCAGCACATGGGACGGCGTGTAGAACCGCCGCCAGATGATGCGCCGGAGTTCCCGCAGCCGCTCGTGGGAGACCTCGTCCGAGTAGACGTAGCCCCTGGTGGAGACGTGATACCCCGGGCTTCCGCGGATGAGATCGGTCAGCGCGTCATGCGGGGTGGTCCGGAGCAGGGAGAGCCCGAGGGTGTCGAGGCCGAGGCGGCGGGCGAAGGGGGCGATCGCCAGCATCTCCTCCTCGGTTTCGCCGATGCAGCCGAGGATGAAATACCCGTGGAGCAGCATCCGGGTCTTTCTCAGCTTCTCGAAGTGCTTCAGGATCCAGCTCGTGTCGAAGCCCTTCCGCATGGCCCGCAGGGTCTTGTCCTGCGCCGACTCCACACCCAGGAACAGCGCCACGAAGCCGGCCTCTTCCATCTTGCGGACCACGTCCATGTGCCGGGCCACTTCGATCCGCGAGTTGACGACGTAGCGCTTCCGGATACCCCGGGCCCTGATCTCGTCGCAAAGCTCCCCCACGCGGTCCATGTCGTGGGTGAAAATGTCGTCCGTGAACACCACGAGGTCGGCGTCGACCTCCTCGAGTTCATCGACCACCGAACGGACCGAGCGGGTGCTGTACGGCCGTTTCTCGCCCCAGGGGTTCAGGTTGAAGGAGCAGAACCGGCAATTGAAGGGGCAGCCTCGCGAACTCGCCACGGTGTCGACGGCGATGCCGGTCCGGACGCCGCGGAACTCGAGCCGGTACTTCGTCCGGCGCATGCGCCGCTGCGGGTGGCAGTCGTCGCGGATCGGCTTCATGTGTCGGATCGGGTTGTGCACCACCGACCCGCCGTCACGCCAGGAGACGCCGGGGATCTCCGCGAGCGGTACGCCCCGCGCCAGCTCGACGATCGCCTCCTCCCCGTCGCCCCGCACGAGGACGTCGATGCCGGGGCAGTCGGCCATCCACTTCTCGGGCGCTTCGCTGGCATGCCGGCCGCCCACGACGACCAACCGCCCGTCGCTCACCGAGTCGATCTGCCGGCGGACGAACTCCGGATCGGTATCCCAGTTGACCGAGAAGCAGACCACGTCCGTTTCCGGGCGGACGTAGTCGGCGGCCGATCCGGGTTCATGGCGGAGGTCCACCAGGTCGATCCGGTGGACGTAGGGGGAGAGCGCGCCGGCAATGACCTCGAGCCCCATCGGCGGGTAGTACCGTCGGCGGCGGATGTCGTCCCGGTAGGGGTAGATGCAGAGTACGCTCTGATACACGCAACGATCCGATAGGTGAACCAGCTTCCCGCCTCCGCCGAGATTGTCCCTCCGATCGAGCCTCGGGTCAACGATCAGGCTCCACGGGCTTCGCCGTGGCGGATCCGGCTCAAGTGAACCGCCGTATCAGGACGATGGTACGGTCGCCATGGAACTCACCGTCGATCCCGGGGCACCGCGGTGCGTGAGCGAGCAGATCGTCGCGGGCGTGCGTCTCGCGGTCGCCTCCGGGCGCGCGCGGCCGGGCGAGCGGCTTCCGAGCGTCCGGTCCCTCGCCCGCACCCTCCTCGTGAACCCGAACACCGTGGCCCGGGCCTACCGCGACCTCACGCGGGACGGCGTCCTCGCCACCCGTCTCGGCGACGGCGTCTTCGTCGCCCCGGGGGCGGTGCCGGTCTGCCGGAGGGCCTCCCTCGCGGCGGTCCGGGAGGCCGTGCGGGCCGCCGTGCGGACCGGTCTCGACGCCGGCCTCTCCCCGGAGGCCGTGGAGGACCTCGTCCGCGAATGTCTGTCGAAGGAAGGAGCGCCCTGCCATGCCGGCCGCTGACGCCATCATGATCCGGGAGGCCGCCGCCGGCTACGGGCGGCGAGCGATCCTCGACGGCCTCTCCCTCGTCGTGCCGGAAGGCTCCGTCACCGCCCTCCTCGGCCGCAACGGGGCGGGCAAGTCCACGCTCTTCCGCCTGCTCCTCGGCCTGCTGCCCCGCCGGCGGGGGGAGGTCTTCGTGCTCGGCCTCGACCCGGCGCGCGCCGCCCTCGCCGTGAAGGAGCGCACCGGTTTCGTCCCCGAGACCCCGGACCTGAACCCCCGCTTCCGGGTCCGCGACGCGATCGCCCTCGTCCGGGGCCTCCGCCGCCGCCGCTGGGACGACGCCGAAGAGCGCCGCCTCGCGGCCGTCTTCGACCTCCCCCCCCGCGCCAGGATCGGCGCGCTGAGCAAGGGGATGAAGGCCAAGCTCTCCCTCCTCCTCGCCCTGGCCCCGCGCCCCGATCTCCTCCTCCTCGACGAGCCCGCCTCGGGCCTCGATCCGGTGGTCCGGCGCGAAGTGCTGTCGGCGCTCGTGGACGAGATCGCCCGCGAGGGCCGCACGGTCCTCATGGCGAGCCACCGGATGGACGACGTCGAGCGCCTCGCCGACCGGGTGGTTTTCCTCGACGGCGGGCGGATCGTCCGCGAGGGGCCGGTGGAGGACGTCCGGGCGGAGGCCGGGAACCTGGAGGGCGTCTTCGTGTCGCTTCTCGCGCCGCCCAAGGAGACCGTGTCATGCGAAGCCTGATCGCGAAGGAATGGCGGGAGAACCGGGCGCTGATCCTCGGCCTCCTCCTCCTGGCGCCGCTCGCCTCCCTGGCCTTCAAGGCTCTGGCGCCGGGCTGGGCCTGGCGGGGCCTCGAGTCCACGGGGGTGCTCCTGCCCGGCCTCCTCGGGCTCTGCACGCTGGCCATCGCCGCGGACCTCGTGGGTGGGGACGCCGGTTCCGGCCGGATCCGATTCCTCGCCGCCCTGCCCGTGCGGCCGGCGACGATCTGGGCCGCCAAGGTGGCCTTCCTCGTCCTCTCGGCGACGCTGTACCTGGGTTGGTGCCTCGCGGTGGAGGTGGCGATCTTCCATCTTGCCGGCCGGTCCCCGGCGGTCCTCTTCGCCCCCGGCGCCGCGGCGAACGACTGGCTCCTCCTCGTGATCGCCGCCGGCGGCGCGGCCACGCTCTTCTGGTCCACGCTCCTCGACCGCGGTCTCGCGGCGGCGGTCGCCGGGGCCGGGACGGTGGCGGCCATCGGCTTCTGCCTGCAGATGGCGTCGAAGGCCGGCCTCGACTTCTCGCCGGGCTCGGGGAACCTCGCTCCGGTGGCCTTCGTCACCGTCGCGGCCTTGCTCGCCGGCTCCTTCCTCGCGTTCACCCGCGGCCGGATCCACCTCGGCTCGCGCCTGCGGCGGGCGCTCCTCGCGACGGGCGCCTTCCTCCTCGTGGCCGCGCCGCCCGTGGCCTTCGCGGGCCACGCCGTCCTGCGCTACCGTTCGATCGGGCCGTCGGACCCCGACGTGAGCCTCCAGATCTTCGAGGCCAGCCCGCACGATGCATGGCTCGTCGTCTACGCCCAGCGCCGCGAGAAAGGCCCCTTCGGGGTCACCGGGCCATTCGCCTTTTTCGCGGTGCGGACCACCGACGGCCTCGTGCGGGAGATCCCGCCGACCTGCCGGGCGCCCGAGTTTCCCGGGCCGGGGAAGGTCGTCCTCCACCGCCCGGAGTCCGTGCCCGGCGAAGGGCGGGAAATGCTCCTCCGGGTCGTCTACGATCTCGACCGGGGAGCGATCGAGTCCACCCGTCCCGTGGTCCGCCCGGAGGTCCCGCCCGTCCGGTACGGCCCCCACCTCGTCCGGTTCAAGCGCCCCATGGCCGTGGTGTCCCTCGACGGGACGGTCCAGGCAGCCCTCGACATCGACCGAGTTCCGATGCCCATCACCGCCCCCTGGGGCCTCCTGGCCGGTTGGTGGACGAAGGGCGGGATGCACTACGAGGTCGTCGCCCTCGACGGTGGCGAGACCATCACCCTGCCCGCTCTGCCTTTCCTGCTCCCCGATCGCCGCGACGGCTTCGCGTGGCGGATCGAACACGAGGAGGAGACGGCCACGGTTCTCCGGTTCCGACTCGATGGTTCACCCGGGGAGTCCGTCCTGTCCGGCCACATCGACGGGCTCAGGACATCGCCGGACGGCCGGTTCTCCATCGTCGTCGTCGACGGGCGGGCCCACCTCCTGCGGGCCGACGCGGACGAGCCCGAGGAGATCGCCGGGGCCGACCTCCCCGGCAGGGCCACGGGGGTGCACTGGGCGGAGCACCGGCCCTGCGCGCTCCTCGTCTCGCGAGATCGGGCCTTTCGCGTCACGGTGGGCCCGGACGCCTGCGCCGTCGAGTGCGTGAGCATCGCGGCCGGCACGGACATCTGCCGCCGGGGACTCTTCGACGGCGAGCGGTTCGTCGTCTGCGACGAGGCACGCGGGACGCTCGACTGCCACGACCTCGACGGCCGTGTGCGCCGTCTGCTCCCCGCCCCGTAAGGTCCGCCGGTTCGACCGGTCCGATCCCCCGGGCGGGCCGCGACCGGCACTTTTTTTCCCGGATTGCCGTCACCGGCGCGGTCGGCGCGCGACTCTTTTCGTGGAGAACACGAACCATGAAGAGCGCAGCCGGCTTCGTTGCGATCCTCTGTTCCCTGATCCTCACGGCGGCCCCCGCCGGGGCGCGCGAGTGCGGCGCCGGGTTCCGCCCGGGCGACACCCTGGCCTCGGCCCTCTCGCCCCCGGGCGACGAGGACGACTGGTTCTTCG
>JALOQY010000105.1 GCA_025459285.1 Planctomycetota bacterium
ATCGCAAGTACGCGATGGGGATCGTGAAGCAGGCCGAGGCCGTCCGGAACTGGCTCGACGCGACCTTTCCCTGGCTCGGCGACGAGTACGTC
This sequence comes from Planctomycetota bacterium, assembly GCA_025459285.1. Taxonomy (GTDB): domain Bacteria; phylum Planctomycetota; class JAJSAM01; order JAJSAM01; family JAJSAM01; genus Prado167. Next base: position 93 of record JALOQY010000105.1, read on the forward strand.
CGCCCGCCGATCATCCGCATCTGCGCGAACCTCGACGAGGAGCGGTCGTACTTCGACGGCTCCGGGGACTCCTGGATGAGCCCCGGGCGCGAGATCGTGACCCACAAGGACTCGGGCTCCGGGGCGTTGAGCTACGAATTCGAGTACGTGAAGCGCCGGATCGTCGCCGGGTGGTTCGCGGACAAGGACCGCGCGCTGTCCCTCTACATGCCGGACTGGCTCGACGGGGGCCTGCGCCAGTATCTCGGGACCTCCCGCCTCAAGGGCAGCAACCTCGAGTTCAAGCCCGACGACTGGGAGCGCGAGCGCATCCGGGAGGCGAACAAGAAGGGCGAACTGATGGCGATCCGGCAGATGCTTCTCGCGAGCCCCGAGGAGTTCCGCTTCAGCAACGAGAGCCAGGCGGCCTCGCTCCTCCGGTTCCTGCTGGAGGGGCCGGGCCGCGGGCTCAAGGAGTCGAAGACCTTCCTCGAACGCTACCTGAAGGCCGTCCGGGAAGTGGCCGACGAGTGGGAGCGGAAGGCCGAGGAGGAGCGGAACAAGGCCGCCTCCGAGGCGAAGGAAGGCCCGAAGACCGAGGAGGAGGAGGACGAGGAGTTCAAGAACCGCGGCCGGTTCGCCCAGGACTGGGCCGCGCAGCGCAAGAAGTTCCTGGAGGAGGTCTTCAACCGCGCCTTCGGTGGAGTGAAGGACGCCGACTGGGCGAAGATGGAGGGCTCCTACAAGCAGTCCGTGTCGTAGCCGCCGGGAGAATGGCCATGCGCATCGCCGCCGTCGCTTCGTTGCTCTGCCTCTTCGCCGCTCCGGCCCTCGCCGATACGCTCCTCCTCCGGGACGGACGGATCGTGGACGGCCGGAAGATGGTCCGGACCGCGGACGGGGTGAAGATCGAGTTCGAGAACGGCGAGGTCTTCGTTCAGAGGGGGATCATCGAGGACGCTCTCATCGAGGGTGCGGAGTCGACCTTCACGCCCGTGACCGACGAGGAGCGCGCGAAGGTCGAGAGCGGACTCCTGCCCTACGAGGGGCGCTGGATCCCCGCCAAGCGGCGCGCCGAGCTCGTGGCGAAGAAGATCGCCGCCAAGAAGGCCGACCTCGAGGAGATCCGGAAGCACGCCGAGTGGAAGGACCGCTGGAAGGAGTCCACGCCGCACTTCGAATTCGAGTACACGGTCCCGCCGCACGTCTTCACGTACTACCGTGACATGATGGAGGCGTACTTCACGGAGTTCGCGAAGGTGTGGAAGGTCAGCCAGCCGAAGGAGTTCGGCAAGCTCCTCGTCTGCTTCTACACGAACCTGACCGAGTTCCACCGGACGGGGGGCGTGGGAGGGGGCGTGCGCGGCTACTTCAAGTTCGTCCCGCCGCTCGAGCTGAACTTCTACTACGACCGGATCGATGGCCGCTACACCGAGCAGGTGATGTTCCACGAGGCGAACCACTACCTCCAGCTCCTCCTCGACCCGAAGTTCTCCATGCCGCACTTCCCGGGGGAGGCGCTCGCCGAGTATTACGGCGCGAGCGTCTACGACCCGCTGAAGAAGGAACTGGTCGTGGGCCTCGTCCAGGAGGGGCGGCTCACCGACATCAAGACCCAGGCCGACGCCGGGGAGATGCACGACCTGAAGAAACTCCTGGAGACGGACCAGCTCTACGAGCACTACTCCTGGGGCTGGTCCTTCGTGCACTACCTGATGAACCGCCCCGAACACCGCAAGAAGTTCGAGAAGTGGGTCATGGCCCTCGTGAAGGCGAAGGACATCACCCGTGAATCGATGGGGGACATGAAGACGGTGCGCGGGCCGGAAGTGCTCCGGTCCTTCATGAAGTACATGGGGCTCAAGACCGAGGAGGACCTGAAGAAGCTGGAGAAGGAGTGGCACGCCTACGTGAAGGACGAACTGTCGGCTTCCTCGGCGCGCGGGATCGCGATGGCGGCCATGGGGGCGGTGAACACCGGGCGGACGATCCGGGCGAAGCGCCTGTTCAAGGAGGCGATCGAGGCGGGCGACCGGACGCCCTCCACGTACCACGAGTACGGCCGACTCCTGATGATGGACGACGCCGCGGCCCTCGACGAGGCCATCTCGACCTTCCGGAAGGCGATCGAGCTGGATCCGCTCGTCGGCCAGTTCTACACGTCGCTCGCCAGTGCCCTCATCAAGAAGGAGCAGAAGCCCGAGGCCCTGAAGCTCGCGAAGCTCGCCATGGAGCTCGACCCCGACGACATGTGGCTCCAGTACCGTGCGAAGGAGCTGGTGGAGGAGGCGTCGAAGTAGACAGGCTGCCAGCGGCGCGCTCCTGGACCCACCCGTGACTGGGCACTGTCAGGCCCGGGGAGCACCGGTGAGAATCCCCTCGAGTTCATCCTTGAAGGTGATGAAAGCGCTCAGCCGCAGGAGAGGGGAGAAATCGTCGATCAACTGTGAGAGCCGCTGGACCGCGCTCCCGATGTCCCTTCGGAACCGCTTCAATCGGCGCGGGCCGTGCAGGCCTGATGCCCGAAGAAGCAGATCCTCGATTCTCGCTTTTGGATCAGGAATGGACTCGATCGCTTCCGTGAGGGGCAAGTCGAGTCGGGATGTGGAGTTGGGGTTGCCTGCTGCTAGCCGCAGAGCAGTTTCATCGATGAGGAGCCAAGCTTCCATCATGCGCACAGGGACCACGCGGACGATGTGACCGGGGGAAGTCGGGATTTCGAGACGACGGTCCTCAAGCGTCGAACGCTCCGCATCACGGTGAACGAAGAGGATGTCCGGTGCGTATTGGTCGATGGCGTCCTGGATGGTCGAGACCAGTGGGCGGCCACCACGGGCAACGAAACCCCTTTCGCGTATGGAGGTCTGCGGAAGAAGACGGCGGATCGTCCAGTGGATGATGGGGATCAGAGCGCGGTCACTGCTGCCGTCAGCGATCAGCGCGAAGCCGAGAGAAGAGATCATGCCCGCTCTTCGGCAACGGCGAAGGGCAGCGCCAGTTGCCTCTTGAGTGCTGCGTCCAATGGAGCCCCTCCGAGGATGGCAGCCAGATGGCGGCTCGTCACGCGAGGCCCGTTCTTCCGCCAGCTTCCCTCGATCGACGCGACGATCGCCGACGGTCCGTCCGGGTCGGCTGATGACTCCACAAAGAGCACTTCCTCTACTCTCGTCTGTTTGAGCACCTCCGGCGAGTGACTGTTGATCACGACCTGCCGGGCTGGGTTGTCTTCGCCGACCGGCAGTTCGGGGTCCAACGAGTAGTCGCGGAGGAGTTGCACCATGCACGGGATCCTGGATGGGTGAATGCCATTTTCAGGCTCTTCGAGGCAAAGGACGCGGCTGCCTCTCGTGTCCATCTGCATGGTCACGAGGGCGAGAAAGCGGAGAGTTCCATCGGAGAGCGCTCGTGGTCCGAAGGTCTGGGCGGTCCCTCTGATCTGCGCACGGACTGTCAGTTGCTGGCGAGTCTCATCCTGGTCGATGACCAGTCTCTCCACTTCAGGCACCAGGCGGGAGAGCCGATTCGCCGCCTCCGCCAGGACCCGGCCAGTACCCTCGGATTGTTGGAGTCTCCGCAGGGTCGCGGCGACTCCGGCGCCATGCTCCGTGACGGGACCTTCTGTGTTGAGGGAGTCGGGGGTGCGGAGAGAGGAGGGTTCGAGGTGCAGAGAGTGCCAGGTCTCCATCTCCCGCCGGGCCGCCAGAACGGTGGGATACTCCCGTGTGTTGGTCCCACCGAGGACGGTTCGAGGCGAGCGCCCCGGGCTGACCGGTCGGCCGCGACTGCCGCCGTCCTGGTGCAGCCTGATCTGTACCTGATCGGAATCGGTACGCTCTGTCGAAATGAACTTCCCTTTCCGGCGCCCCGTGCTCACGAGGGATCGCCGAAAAGCCGCGGAGTGGTGGAAGCCGAGTATCTCCCGCAGGTCTTTCGATGGTAGAGGGGCGAGTTCCTCCTCCACCAGTTCCAGACGGGGCCGGGGCTCCGTGGTCGATCGAAAGCTGACCGCATAGCGGAGGAAGTTGGAGGACGGTCTTGCCGACTCGCCGAAGTCGTCGAGAACATCGAGCGGGACGACCATGTCGGCTTCCAGGTGTATCGGGCTTGATCCCCGGGATCCCCTGAAGAGGTCGAGGGGGCCATATCCCCCCGAGAGGGGGCTGCGGACCTCCGCGGCGGCATCCTGGATCTCGCGCTCCGACAGCAACCGCAGGAACTGGATGGCGTCGAAGATGTTCGACTTCCCGACACCATTGCGTCCGACGAAGCAGGTGAGAGGACCGAACCTGATCTCGGTGTCTTTCAGGTTCTTGAACCCCTGGATCCTCAGGCGCAGGAGCATGTCTCACCTCCTTGTCCCGGGGCGGTGTCGATGTCCTGACACCGGAGCCTCGTCCGGCCCTTGCAGGCACTTCGGCTGGACTCTCCGGATGGTAGCCCATCGGGGTGGCCTGGGGCGCGGAAAGTACGTCGTGAAACGGCCCGGCGGCGCCGGGGAGCGGCTGTCCGGAATCGGCGGGGGCGGGCCGGCGCCCGCCCCCATCACGTCCGGACCGCATGGTCCGGGGCTATTCGAAGGTGTAACGGAACTCCTGCTCCTCCACGGAGACGTGGATCTTCTTCAGCGGAGCGCCCTCCATCATCCGGGTGAGGATCCGCTCGCTCATGGTGGGGAGCATGGTGTTCGTCAGGATCATGTCGATCATGCGGGCGCCGCTCTCCACCTCCTGGCACCGGCTGATGATGAGCTGGATCGCCGCGTCGTCGTAGGTGAACGGGATCCGGTGGTTCTCCCGGACCCGCTTCTGGATCCGCGAGAGCTGGAGCTTCGCGATCTCGCCGATCACCGCGTCCGTCAGCGGGTAGTAGGGGATGATCACGATACGACCGAGAAGCGCCGGCGGGAAGGCCTTGAGCAGCGGCTCGCGGCAGGCCTTGGCCAGTGCCTCCGTATCGGGCACCAGCGTCGGATCCTTGCACATGTTCATGATGAGGTCGGTCCCGACGTTCGTCGTCAGGATGATGACGCAGTTCTTGAAGTTGATCTCGCGCCCCTCGCCGTCCTCCATCCAGCCCTTGTCGAAGACCTGGTAGAAGATCTCGTGCACGTCCTTGTGGGCCTTCTCGATCTCGTCAAGGAGCACCACGCTGTAAGGCTTGCGGCGCACGGCCTCGGTGAGGACGCCGCCCTCGCCGTAGCCGACGTAGCCCGGAGGCGCCCCCTTCAGGGTCGAGACGGTGTGGGCCTCCTGGAACTCGCTCATGTTGATCGTGATGAGATTCTGCTCGCCGCCGTACATGGACTCCGCGAGCGCGAGCGCCGTCTCCGTCTTGCCGACGCCCGAGGGGCCGGTCAGCATGAAGACGCCGATGGGCTTCGCCGGATTGTCGAGCGCGGCGCGCGAGGTCTGGAGCCGCCGGCAGATCATCTCGAGGGCCTGGCGCTGGCCAACGACGCGCTGGGAGAGCGTCTCGGGGAGCTTCAGCACCGCCTCGATCTCGTTCTTCACCATCCGGCCGACGGGGATTCCCGTCCAGTCCGCGACGACCGCGGCCACGGCATTGCCGTCCACGCTGGGCAGGATGAGGGGCGAGTCGCCCTGCACCCGGTCGAGCTTCGCGAGCAGTTCCTTCAGGTCCGCCATGAGCGCGGCGCGCCGCTGGGGATCGAGGGCCGGCGCGGCCTCCCTGGCTTTTACCTCTTCCGCGGCGTGCTCGAGCCTGCTCCCGGTGCCTTCGACCTTCTCGGCCTTGCCGCGCAGTTCGGCGCGGATCTCGAGGATCCGGTCCACCATCTCCTTCTCTTCCTTGAACCGGGCCTCGAGAGTGGCACGGCGGTCCTTGCTCGCGGCGAGTTTCTCCTCGGCGATCTTCCGGCGCTCCGTGACGTCGATGCCGATCGCGTCCTCCCGGTCGATGATCCCCATCTCGACGTCCAGCGCTTCGATCTTCCGGATCGTGTCCTCCAGTTCCGCCGGCGTCGCGTGGTGGCTGATCGCCACCCGTGCGCAGGCCGTGTCGAGGAGACTCACCGACTTGTCGGGAAGCTGCCGGGCCGGGATGTAGCGGTGGGAGAGGCGGACGGATGCCTCGAGCGCCTCGTCGAGGATCTGGACCTTGTGGTGCTTCTCCATGGCCGAGGCCATGGCGCGCATCATCAGGATCGCCTTCTCCTCCACGGGCTCGTCCACCATGACCACCTGGAAGCGGCGGGTCAGGGCAGGGTCCTTCTCGATGTGCTTCTTGTACTCGCTCCACGTGGTGGCGGCGATCGTGCGCAGTGTGCCGCGGGCGAGGGCCGGCTTCAGGAGGTTCGCGGCGTCGCCGGTGCCCGCGGCTCCGCCGGCGCCGATGAGTGTGTGGGCCTCGTCCACGAAGAGGATGATCGGCTTCTCCGAGGCCTGCACCTCCTCGATGACCTGGCGCAGGCGGTTCTCGAACTCGCCCTTCATGCTGGCCCCGGCCTGGAGGAGGCCGATGTCGAGGCTGCGCAGGATCACGTCCTTGAGGGGCGGGGGCACGTCGCCGCGCGCGATGCGCAGGGCGAAGGACTCCACGACGGCCGTCTTGCCGACGCCGGCCTCGCCGGTCAGGATGGGGTTGTTCTGCCGGCGCCGCATGAGGATGTCGATGATCTGCCGGATCTCGTCGTCGCGACCCACGAGGTTATCCAGCTCGCCCTTGCGCGCGCGATCCGTCAGGTCCACGGAGAACCGCCGCAGGGCCTCCTGGCGGCCCATCTGGGCGGGAGCCACGGCGCCGCTCGCCTCGCCGGGCTCGGCCCCGCCGCCGACGGTCGTGAAGCCGTCCGTGGCGCGGAGCGCCTCCTCCGGGGAACCCTTGATGATCTCGCCGAAGCGGTCGGTGATCGTTTCCGGGCTGATCTTCTCGAACTCCCGGCTGATGGCGAGGAGGGCGTTGCGCAGGCGCTTCGTCTTCACCATGCCGACGACCAGGTGGCCGGTGCGGACCTGGGACTCTCCGAACATCAGGGTGCCGTAGACCCACGCCCGCTCCACCGCCTCCTCCAGGTCATCGGCGAGGTCGGTGATCGTGGAGGAGCCGCGCGGCAGTTTGTCGAGCGCGTCGGTGAGGTCCTGGGCCAGCCTCGAGGGGTTCAGGTTGCACTGCTTCACGATCCGGTGGAGGTCGGAATCCTGGATCGTGAGGATCTGGTGGATCCAGTGCGTGAGTTCGACGTAGGGGTTGCCGCGCGTCTTGCAGAAGACGGTGGCGGCTTCGATCGCCCGGTAGGCGAGGCTGTTCAGCTTCCCGAACAGTGCGGCACGACTGATTTCGGCCATCTCTCGATGCTCCTTTGAGTTCTCGCGCCTCCCGGCGGGCTCAGGCCACGTGCTCGAGCGGCGTCAGGTAGAGGTCGTCGGCGTCCTTCGGCAGAGGCTTGCTCTTGATCCAGGTCGTCCAGCCGAGCCGGCCCTGGAATCCGAGCGAGGTGTCCGGTACTTCCTCCTTCTCGAGGATCAGGTTCACGTCCCACTCCAGTTCGTCGCCCACGTAGTTGCGCACGAGCGCCACGAGGCGGACGATGCTGGAACCGCCTGGCAGCAGGCGGATGAAGTCGGCAAATCCCATGGGGCCGATCACGATGCGGAACTTGTGGTGGCTTTCCCAGATCCGCGATCCGACGATGGCGGTCTGGCCGATGGTCCCCGTGGCCGGGCTCTCGCCGAGCCGGCAGATGGCGTCCGGAGGAAGCCGGATCCACTGGCCGATGAACTCGACGATCCGGACCGGCACGCGGAAGAACTCGCGGAGGATCGCGGCCAGCCCCTCGGGGTGGCGCGTCTGGCAGACCAGTCGACCCGCGAAATGGAGTTTCGCCGCGTCGGGGAAGGCGTCGCGGTTCCTGAGGCTCGGCATGCCGAGACCGAAGAGCGAGGCGACGAACTCCCCGAACCGGTCCTGCTGCGGTCGATCGTAGCTGACCGCGGGCTGGGCCACCGCCCAGGATCGGTAGAACTGGGAAAGCAGGCGGTGGTGGAACATGTCGGCGAACCGCTCGAAGGTGCGGTCCCCGGCATTCCGCGAACGGTCGTGGGCGTACTCGGTCAGGTGCAGGGGCAGCGGGCCGTTCGGCCCGAAGAGCCCGAGGAAGTAGACTTTGAGGAGCGGCGGCAGTGGTCCCCGCAGCGTGAAGGAGGCGAGCGTGGACGGGGCGAAGGCCATGCTGGGCTCCTGGCCCAGCCGGACCGGATCGTCCGCGGCCTTGATGGATGCGCCGATCCGCGGCTTCTCGGTCTGGGCGCACTCCAGCCTCCGGAGGGCCTGGAAGAAGTCGAAGCGGTACGGCAGCGCGGAGAGGGCGCGGTGGAGGAGCGCGCGGACCTCCTCCGGGCTCATGTTCGTCTTCTTCAAGCCTGGTGCCTCTGACCGGCGCGCAGCGGCCAGCGGATGACCTCTCCGCGGTCGATCGTCCCGACGGCCGTTTCCGTGAACGAATTGATGGAGACGTACTTGGCGAAGAACCGCTCGATCACCGCGCCGAGGAGCACGAAACCCGGACCGCCGAACTCGCCTTCGTCGAAGGTGACCGTGATCTCGAGGCCCCGCGCGAAGCTGGAGGGGCCGGAGATCGGGAGCCTCCGGATGACGGGGCGGGAAACCAGGGATCGCAGGGCGTCGATCTGCTTCGCGGTGGAGGAATCATCGACCGGGGCGTACAGGGTGAGCAGCTCGCGGAACGCCGCCGCGCCCTGCTTCTCGATGTCGGTGAGCGAGAGGTAGTTCAGGGCCAGGTGGCTGATGAGCCGCCACGAGGGATCCCCCTCGGCCCAGGATGCCCGGGGCTTCGTGGGGCCGGCGATGCAGCGCACCGCATGGACGGGCGCCGCCGCCTGGAGGTTGAAGTCCGTCGCGCCCTGGCCCACGGGCATCTGCAGCGGGAGGTCCCGGTTGGTGCACAGGGCCTCGGGGGCGAGTTGCCGGAGGTCGGTTCGATAGGGCGCGGACTCGGCGTCGACGAGGGTCACGAAGACCTCGCTCCCGATGTAGCTGGAGCGCGGGCCGTAGCGGCGCTGCTTCGCCGAGAGCATCCGCGGGGTGCGGCGAATCGTGTAGTACGCCCCGCGATGATGGGCCGGCGTCATGTCGTGGACCGCGTAGAACGGCTGGAATTCCTGTTCGTCCTCCGGGCTCGTCCCGTGGCCCACGAGCCGCGATATCTCGTAGATCTCGAAGTCCACGGGCCGCGTGCGGTCGGGGACCACGTGGTGCTCCCACCGCTGGTCGGTGAGGTGGATCCGGTCGATGAGTCGCGGGAACAGGTTGACCGCGGGAGTGCAGAAGAGCTCGAAGTGCGACACTTCGACCGCCCCCTCGAGCTCCTGGTCCGTGCGCCGGAGCAGGAAGATGACGTCGAGCTCCTTCGTCGCCGCCCGCGAGACGGCGGTTCCGAGACCGCCCAGCTCGAGGATGCGATAGCGCTCCGGGAACGCGAAGTACTCGTGGAGGAGACGGTAGCCCTGGAACGACCGGGGTCCGCAGGGGAGCACGGCCTCCTCGTCAGCGAATCCGACCCGACGGATCGCCGTGGGCGGGAGGACCTCGACCCATGGCGCAGGGTAGGCGGCCGGGCGAACGAGGACGGCGATCGTGTCCACCACGAGCTGCTGGAAGATGCGCGCCGGCAGCACTCCGCCGCCGGCGAGGAAGACCGGCAGCCGATCGAGCGCGGTCGCCTTGAAGTCCATGCCCGCGGTGGTCCGCAGGCGGAGGCGGATCCCGCTCTTCGCGCCCCGGATGCCGAGCCGGTCCAGCACCGCGGCCTCGCGGCCGGCAGAGAAGTACTCGGCCTCCTTGATCTCGATCGGCCAGAGAGTGACCTCGTGGGCCGTCCGGTACTCGCAGGGAGTCTGCTCGCCCCGGCCCGCGAGGCTGCGGAGGGCCGTTCCGCGAGGGACCTTGTAGCCCGCGGCGAGCACCCCCTCGGTCAGCTCCGGCCGGAACTGGACCATCGCCATCGAGGGCGTCGGAGCGAGGTAGTGGGGGTAGACCATCTCGAGCAGGTGCTGGGTGAAGCGCGGGAACTCGGCGTCGATGCGGAGCTGTACGCGGCCGGCCAGGAAGGCGAAGCCCTCCAGCAGGCGCTCCACGTAAGGGTCGCTGCACTCGAAACCCTCGAGCGTCAGCCGGGACGCGATCTTGGGAAACTCCTTCGCGAACTCCACACCCATCTCGCGGAGATGCTGGAGTTCCCGGCTGTAGTAACGAAGGAGTCGAGGATCCATCAGGCCGCTCCGCTCCCGCCCTGTTCAGCCACGCTCACCGAGCCGGTCTCCAGGTCCACCTGCGTCTTGAGGAACAAGTGGAAGGGGACCGGCTGCGCCCACAACTCTCCCTCGATTTCGAAGGTCAGGGCGTTCATGCTCATCTCGCTGCGCTTCATCGTCCGGACCCGGACGCTGTCCCTGAGGATCCGGGGCTCGAAGTCCCAGATGGCCTGCCGGACGAGGCGCTCCAGTTCCCGGGTGTCGATGCTGCTGGCGCACAGCCCGGCGAAATCGGGCATGCCGTAGTTGATCACCGAACCCGCGGCCTCCGGGAACTCCGAGAAATCGCCAGGGGTGTGGTGGTTGCCGGCGTTGAACAGCCAGCCCAGGTCCCGGAGTACGACCTCGCGCAGCTTCCGGATGTTCAGGATCCGTCGCTCCCGGGATTCGAGCCCCTTCTCGGGTTCATCGTCGGTGAGTCGGTCCAGCAGCGAGGGCTGAAGCCGCTCCTGAGGCGTCAGCTCAGCCATTCGTCCCCTGCGGCGGCTCCTCGCCGGTCGGATCGTGGATGGTGTCGAGGAGGGCGGAACGGACGTCGAGGAGCGGATGCTCGGCGACGTCGGTGGCGAGCATGCGCTGTCCGAGGCCGACGAAGGTCCCGGCGCCCACGTCCGCCCACTCCGTTCTCTTGCCGAGACGGATGGCCGGTTCCGCGTGGGCTTCCGATCCAGGATAGCGGGCCGGGATGAGGCCCACCGTCTGGCCGCCATTGGACCACGTGAACTGGGTAGGCGCCCACACGAAGTCGCGGAGGTCCGTGGGCGGCTCCATCCGGATCTCGCGGATGCGGCTGAACGGAATCCAGTAGTAGCGGCCGAGGACGATGGCCTCCAGCACCGGGCCCAGGCGGGAATCGCCGTCGGCGATCCATGAGAAGGTGGCGGAGTCGATCTTTCCGGAGGTCGTGGGGGCGGTGTCGAAGGCCTGATCGCGCAGGTCCCGGGCGTGCTCGTGGCGTCCCTCCGCCGTCGCGCGCAGGGCCTCCAGGAGCAGGGCGATCCAGGGCTCGGGGTCGCCGAAGACGAGGGGGGAGGTCCGGCCGGCGAAGATGCTCGTGCGCAGGACCTCGCACTGGATGGCCTCGCGGTAGACCTGGGCCATCGTCAGGTTGATCGGGTCCATCTCCGCGGCCACGTTGAGCTGCGTGATGGCGCGATCCCACTCCCCGTTCAGGCAGAGGATCTGGAACAGGAATACCCGGAGCTTCGGGTTCGCCGGGTCCCCCCGGACTTTCTCGGTGAGCTTCGCGAGGGCTCCGTCCAGGTCCCCCGCGAGCAGGCTCTTCTCCGCGGCCAGGCTCTTCCAGGCATCCATGTTCGCCCCCGGTCCGGTCGTCAATCGGGATCTCACTGCCGGTACTTGTGTACCTCCGGGTCATCCGGGGCCCTCGCCCGGACGGCCCGGAGGAACCGGAGGGGGCGTCCGCCGGTCCTGCCCGACCGCGACGCCCCCCGCCGGAAACCTTCAGGAGGTCAAGGTGCGACCTGTTCGAAGAGGTCTACCAGACCTTGTTCATCGCGAGGTCGAACTTCGAGACCGCCCAGCCGGCGCCGGCGCCGCCCTTCTGCTGGGTGTTGTAGTGGATCTCGTACTTCGCGAAGTTGAGGGTCACGTTCTCCGTGTACATCCTCTCGCCGCCGGCACCGCCGACGCTGGTCGAGGAGATCAGGAGGTCGTGGAAGATGAGCTTGTAGAACTCGAGGCCGCCCTTCTCATCGCCGGCGGCCTTCAGCATGGCGAAGGTGGCCTGCGGGATGTGCTTGCCCGTGCAGCAGAACTGCATCAGCACGTGCGAGCAGCTGTCGAGATGCTTCGTGAACGAGAAATCCTGGATGTTGGCTCGGCCGGCGCCGCCGCCCTCGCCGTACGTGAACGTCCCGGACTGGGACATGCCCCAGCTCCAGGCGAGCACGTCGATCCAGCCCTTGTACTGCTCGACGACGGACTCCCCCTTGATGTCGCCGATCTT
>JALOQY010000106.1 GCA_025459285.1 Planctomycetota bacterium
GGCCTGGCACGACCGGCTTTCGCCGATCACGGAGCAATTCCGGGCGCTGCGCGCCGCGGTGGTCGCGCTCGGCCGCCCGCGGCGACTGCTGGTGACATCCGCGCTGCCCGGAGAGGGGAAGTCCGTGACGGCTCTGAACCTGGCCGTCGCCTTCGCGGAGGAGGGTGACAAAGAGGTGCTCGTGGTGGACGCCGATCTCCGCAAGCCGTCGCTGCACCGCCTCGCAGGGGTGGAACCACGAGGCGGCCTGTCGGACGTTCTCAACGGGACCGGGCGGCTCGGAGACTTCGTGACGGCTACCGGCATCCGGCACCTGACTCTGCTGCCCGCCGGCCGACCGCTGTCGGCGGGTGGTCACGGGCCGGGCGATCGTGGCCTCGGTGAACTGCTGCTGGCCTGCGCGGAGCGATACGACCTGGTGATCCTGGACGGCCCGCCGGTCCTGGTCGCCGCCGAGGCCGCGGTGCTGGCGTCGATCGCCGAGGGGACGCTTTTCGTGGTGCGCCTCGGCATGTCGCCGCGGGCCCTCGTGCGGAACGCCGTGGCGATCCTGTCCCGGGCCCGGGCCCGGGTGCTGGGGGCGGTGGTCGTCGGTGGTGACGCGCTGCCCCGGGCCTACCAGCGGTACGTGGAGACGTGAGGAATGGCCGGAGTGCGGGTGGTCACGGGGGACGGCGGAGAGGCGCGGGACACCTTCGTGCGCGGCCACCCCGAGGGCTCCGTGTTCCATCTCGCGGCCTTCGGGCGTGCCGTGGAGCGGACCTTCGGCCACCGGCAGGTGGACCTGCTGGCCCTTCGGGATCGGAGGATCGTGGGAGTCCTGCCATTGGGACGGGTCCGCAGCCTGCTCTTCGGCGATCGGCTCGTCTCGGTTCCATTCGGGGTGTACGGGGGACCGCTGGCCGCCGACCGGGAGGCCGGAGTGGCGCTCCTCGACGCCGCGGCGATGTCGACCTCCGGTCTCCGGCACGTGGAAGTGCGTTGCCGGCGTGATGGCCCGCCGGGCTGGGCCCCCCGGCGCCTGTATGCGACGTTCGTCGGTCCGCTCGAAGCCTCGGATGAGGAGTTCATCGCCGCACGCCCGAAGGAGACGCGTCGCCAGATCCGGATCGGCCGCTCCTTCGGACTTCGGCCCGAGACGGGTTTCGGGAACCTCTCGTCGTTCTACGACCTGTTCGAGCGCGGCTATCGCGACCACGGGACGCCCGTGTTCCCCCGATGCTGGTTCGGCGCTCTCCGGGACGCCCTCGGGGAGGATTGTGAGATCATCGCGCTGCGCGACCCGCGATCGGGCACGGTGGTCGCCGCGGTGCTGTGCTTCTGCTTCCGGGACGAGGTGCAGCCCTTCTACGTGGGGACCTCGCCGGACTGGCTCGGTCGGAAAGTCACCCACACGCTTTACGCGGAGGTCGCGAGGTGGGCCCGCGACCGGGGAGCAGCGCGCTTCGACTTCGGACGTTCCAAGCGGGGGACCGGGAGCTTCAGCTTCAAATGCCACTGGGGGTTCGAGGAGATCGATCTCGACTACCGGTATCTCCTCGTCGGGGACCGGGAGGTTCCGGACCTCAGTCCCCTGAACCGGCGCTATCGTGTCGCCATCGACGTGTGGCGGCGCGTTCCCCTTCCGGTGGCGCGGACCCTCGGGCCGCTGCTCGTTCGCGGGATCGGTTAGACCTCCATGAAGGTCCTCTTCCTTTCGCATCGCGTGCCGTGGCCCCCCGATCGCGGCGACCGGATCCGGTCGGCGCGCTGGATCGAGGCGTTGTCCGCCGAGCATGAGCTCCACGTGGGGGCGCTCGGAGATGTCCGGAGGGGCGTGGCCCGGCCGACAGGGATCCGCGAGGTCCGGATCGCCCGGCGTCCCCCGCGCGCACGAGCCCTGCTCTCGCTCCTCGGCGGGCGGAGCCTGACGGAGGGCGCGCTCCGGTCGGGTCCGCTGGACCGCTGGGTGCGGGCGACGGTGGCCGGATGCGGCGCGGACGTGGTCGTGGGTTTCTCGTCGGGCATGGCGCCGTACCTGATGGACCTCCCGGTCCCGCGCGTCCTCGACATGGTGGATGCCGACTCCGAGAAGTGGCGGGCCTATGCCCGCTGGCGCCGCCCGCGTTCGCTCTTCGGGCTGGAGGCGAGGCGCGTGCGGATACTGGAGGAGCGGGTGCTGGCCGCCTTCGACCGGGTGACGGTGGTGGCGGAGCCGGAGGCGGCGGTGTTTCACGGATCGCACCGGCCCGAGGTGCTCGGCAACGGGGTCGACACGGACTGGTTCGGCGGGCGGGATGCCGGCGATGGGGAAGGCGTCGTGATGACCGGCGTCATGGACTACCCGCCGAATGCGGAGGGGGCGGAGTGGTTCGTGCGGCACGTCTTGCCTCTCGTGCGCCGGGACGTGCCCGGGGCGCGCTTCACCGTGGTCGGGGCCAGCCCGACGCCGCGCGTGAGACGGCTCGCCCGTCTCGACGGCGTGGAGGTCACCGGCCGGGTGGAGGACGTGCGACCGTTCCTCTTTCGGGCGGCAGTGGCGGTGGCTCCGATGGCCATGGGAACGGGCGTGCCGAACAAGATCCTCGAGGCGATGGCGTCGGGTCGTCCGGTGGTGGCTACGCCTCGCTCCGTGGCGGGACTGCCGGGAGTCGTCGCCGCGTGCGTGAGGACGGCCTCGGAACCTCCGGCCTTCGCCGCCGAGGTGACTCGGTACCTTCGGGATGCCGGGGCGCGGCTCGGGGCCGGAGAGGCCTCCCGGCGGGCGGTGGCGAGCGAGTGCCGGTGGGAGCCGGTCCTCGCGCGAATGCGGGAGATCGTCCGGGAGGTCGCGTCGACCCCCGCGCGCGGATATGTTCCGGGTGCGGTCGTGCCCCCGGACAATGGGCCGTCGGGTCCATTTCACGGGAGAGCACGACATGGAAGTCAAACTCCTTGACCTTGCGCGCCAGTGGAAGGTCATCAAGGATGAAGTGAAGAAGGGCGTGGACGAGGTCTTCGAAGAGTGCAGCTTCGTCCTCGGGCGGGCGGTGAGCCGGTTCGAAGAGGAAATGGCGGAGTTCTGTGGCGTCGGGGGTGCCGTGGGCGTCGCATCGGGGACGGACGCCATCCTCCTCTCCCTCCGGGTGCTCGGGGTGGAGCGCGAAGAGGAAGTCATCACGAGCCCCTACTCCTTCTTCGCGACGGCGGGAGCGATCTGGAACTGTGGCGGACGGCCGGTGTTCGTGGACATCGACCCGGCCACGTACAACATCGATGCCGATCTCATCGAGGCGGCAATCACGGATCGGACCCGGGCGATCCTGCCGGTTCACCTTTACGGCCAGATGGCCGATATGGACCCGATCCTCGCCGTGGCGGAGAAGCACGGCCTCGGCGTGGTGGAGGACGCGGCCCAGTCTGTCGGTGCGGAATACAAGGGGAAGCGTGCCGGCAGCCTCGGGACCCTCGGGGCCATCTCCTTCTTCCCGTCGAAGAACCTCGGCGGAGCGGGTGACGGCGGCATGATCGTCGGCAGGGATGAGTCGCTCCTGTCGGAGGTGAGGCTTCTCCGGGGCCACGGCGCGAAGAACCGCTACTTCCACGAGAAGGTGGGCTTCAACTCCCGGCTTGACAGCCTGCAGGCGGCCGTGCTGGCCGTGAAGCTGCGGTATCTCGACGAGTGGTCGGCGACCCGCCGGGAGCACGCCGCGCTGTACGACGCGGCCTTCCGGGAGATGGACGAGGTGGCCCCGCCTCCGGTGTTGGAGGGGTGTTCGCATATCTACAACCAGTACATCATCCGCTGCCGGCGACGGGACGAGTTGAAGGCATTCCTCGATCGCAACGGCATCGGGAACGCCATCTACTATCCCCTGTCCCTGCATGAGCAGGAGTGCTTCCGGAGCCTCGGTTACGGTGCCGGCGCGTTCCCCGAATCGGAGCGTGCGGCGAAGGAGACCCTGTCCATCCCGGTCTATCCGGAACTGCTCCCGGCGGAACAGGAGTACGTGATCGGGAAGGTGAAGGAGTTCTACGCGCGGTGACGGGACGATCCGGCGGAATTGGGCCGTGTCGCGGCTCGCGAGGCAGCGGGACCGTCGTCTCGGTCGTAGGGGCGCGCCCGCAGTTCGTCAAGGCGGCGGCTTTGCGCGGCGCTCTGAACTCGCGTTTCGAGACGCGCCTCGTACATACCGGGCAGCACTACGACCCGATGCTGTCGGGGGTCTTTTTCCAGGAACTCGATCTGCCGGTGCCGGATGTCAACCTGGGGGTCGGCTCGGCCGGCCACGCGGAACAGGTCCGGAGCATGACCGCCGGACTCCGCGCGGCGCTTCGATCCCTTTGCCCGTGCCTCGTGCTGGCGTACGGTGACACGAATTCGACGCTCGCCGCGGCCCTCGCCGCTGCCGGAGAGGGTCTCCCGCTGGTACACGTCGAGGCGGGACTCCGTTCACGAAATCGCCGGATGCCCGAAGAGGTGAACCGTATCGTCACGGATCACCTGTCGGATCTCTGCCTCGCTCCCACCCCTTCGGCGGTGGCGAACCTCGCCCGGGAAGGTCTCTCTTCCCGGACCGAACACGCCGGGGACATCATGCTCGACGCTTGCCTCTCCGCTCGCGAACGGGCTGGCCGGAGGGGGCCCGAGGAGCACGGTCTTCGCGGGGGCGAGTATCGACTGGCCACGGTCCATCGCGCCGAGAACACGGACCTCGCCTCGCGCCTGTCCGGCATCCTCGCCGGGCTCGAAGGTCTGGACACCCCGGTGATCCTGCCCCTTCATCCGCGTACGCGGGATGCGCTGGGGCGGGCACAGTTGAAGCTCCCGCCCAACGTGACACCAGTGCCTCCGGCCGGATACCTGAGCATGGTCTCTCTCGCGGCCCACGCGCGAACGGTGCTGACCGACTCGGGAGGACTCCAGAAGGAGGCTTTCTTCCTCGGTGTGCCGTGCGTCACCCTGCGTGAGGAGACCGAGTGGCCGGAGACGCTCGCGGGAGGCTGGAACCGGCTCGCGGGCAGCGATCCGGAGGCCATCCGGGCCGCGGCGAGCGCTCCCGTGCCCGATCGAGTTCCGGACCTCGCTCCCTTCGGGAACGGTCGGGCGGCCGAGCGGATCGCCCGGGCGCTGGAGTGCATGGTCTAGCAGCCCGTCGCCGTAAGCCCTCATGCGCGTGGAAGCCTCTCGGCGACGGGCTGCTGGCGGGCACCGTGTTTGCTCTACCGGTCGAAGCCGGCGACGGGACGCGGAATGTCCATCGGTTTCGACGCGGAGGCGACCATCGGACGGATCCTGATGCTCTTGGGGAACGGCTACGATCCGGATCCCCGGGTACGGGCGGAGGCGCTCGCGCTCTCCCGCGCCGGTCTCAGGGTCTCGGTCCTCGCCTGGGACCGGGATGGGGCCTCGCGGCCCGAGGAGGAGATGGAGGGGGTGTCGGTGACGAGGATAGGTCCACGTTCGACGCATGGACGGGGACGCGGTCAGTCCGGATACCTCCTCCGGTTCTGGGCCCGGGCCGTTCGGACGATCTCGCGACAGCGGTTCGACATCCTCTGGTGCCACGACCTCGACATGCTGCCGGTGGGCGTGTTGCTGGGAGGAGTCCGGTCCCGGCCGGTGGTCTTCGATGCGCACGAATCCTACCCGGACATGGTCGCCGGCAGCGTGGGACCCGGGTGGACCGCCGCGCTGCGCTGGCTGGAGCGCCATCTGGCCCGGCGGGTTTCGGCGGTGGTGACCGTGGGCGAACGCCTGGCGGCGAAGTTCCGCGGCATGGGCGCGCGAAGGACCGTGGTAGCGGGCAATTGGAAGGACCCCGCCGAATATCGGGTCGTAAGCGGGTCCCGGGCCGCCGCTCGGAAGCGGTACGGGGTCCCCCTCGAGGCCTGGCTCGTCACCTCCATCGGGTTCCTGGGAGCCGAGCGGAAGCTCGCGGAGCTGATCGCGGCGGTGGAGGGCCTTCCGGACGCGCATGTGCTGATCGGGGGCCGGGGGCCTCTCGAAGAGGCATGCCGGTCGGCGGCCGGCCCCGGCGGGCGCGTGCACTTCGCCGGCTGGGTGCCGCCCGCCGAGGTCCCGGCGCTGACGGCCGCGGGTGACGCGGTGTTCTACGGTTTCGACCCGGCGAGCGGGAATGCGCGGTATTCCGCGCCGAACAAGCTCTTCGAGGCCCTGGCCGCGGGCCTGCCGGTGATCACCGGTCCCTTCGGCGAGATCGAGGAGGTCGTCCGGGCCTACGGGTGCGGTGTGGTCATTCCCGACTACCGGCCGGCCTCGATCCGGGACGGCCTGTCACGGGCCCGGGGCGGGACGTCCTTTTCCGCGGGCTGCCGCCGGGCGGCGGAACGCTACTGCCGGGCCCGGGCCGATGAAGCGGTACGGACCCTCGCCGCCAGTCTGCTCGGTGCGGCCGGAGCTCCGGCATGAAGGGCCCGTTCCTGGCCGGTGTGGAAACCGGACGTGTGCCGCCCGCGCAGCGGCGCCCGATCGCGGGGCGCCCCGGAGCGGGGGTGGTGGGGCCGGGAGACGTCGAGGACCGTGAATCGAGGGCGTGGGGTTCCGAGCCGTTGCGGAGGAGCCGTGGGTGAGGGTCGCCCCCACGTCCTGATGCTGCTCGCGACCTTCTCGGTAGGGGGGATCGAGAAGATGGCGCTCTCGCTCACCGAAGAGCTGCGCCGGCGGTTCCGTTTCAGCGCCGTGGCGTTCGATTCCGGCGGGTCGCTGGCCGGAGAATTCGAGGCGGCCGGAGGGGCGGTCCGCTTGCTGCGGCGCCGGCCGGGCGTGGACGCGGCCTACCCCTTCCGGCTCCGCCGGCACATCCTCGAAACCGGGGTGGACCTCGTGCATTGCCACAACGAGACGGCGCTCTTCTACGGTCGCCTCGCGGCCAGCCTGGCCGGAGTGCCGGTCGTATACACGGAACACGACCGGCGTTTCCCGGCGCGGCCCCGGACGGCCCGGCTCAACCGGACACTGGCCCACTCGTGCCGGGCGGTGGTCGCGGTATCCGCGCGCCTGCGGGAAGAGTTGGCGCGGTTCGAGGGGATCGACGGCGGCCGGATCCGGGTGATCCGCAACGGGGTCGCCGACGCCGCGATGCCCGCGCCGGATGAGCGTGACCTCCTCCGGCGGGAGGCCGGAGCCGGCCGGGACGAGATCCTGGTGGTCGCGGCCGGGCGCCTGTCGCATGAGAAGGGCTTCGACGTCCTGATCCGGGCGGCGGCGACCCTGCGGATGAACCGCCCCGAGTCCAGGTTCGCGGTCGCCGGAGAGGGACCGGACCGGGCAGTCCTGGCCGGCCCGGCGGCGACCACGGGGGTGAGGCTCCTCGGCCTGCGCTCCGACGTACCTCGTCTGTTCGCGGCGGCGGACCTCGCGGTGCTGCCGAGCCGTAGCGAGGGGCTGCCCCTCGCGGCCCTGGAGGCGGCGGCGGCGGGCCGGGCGGTGGTCGCCGCGGACGTGGGAGCGATGCGGGAGGTCGTCGCTCCGGGCCGGACGGGACTCCTGGTTTCGCCGGACGACCCGGCGGCGCTGGCGCAGGCGCTCGAAGTCCTGATCGCGGATCGACCCCGCCGGGAGGCGATGGGGCGGGCCGCGCGACAGCGCTTCGAGGCGGAGTTCTCGCTCCAGCGGATGGCGGGTGACTACGCCGGGGTCTATGTCTCCGCGCTGGGGGTGCGCTGATGTGCGGGATCGCGGGCTACGTGCGCGGCGATCCGTCGGCGCCGCCCGAGTCGGATGCCGTCCGCCGGATGGCCGGGGCCCTCCGGCACCGGGGGCCCGACGACGCGGGACTCGTCGAGGTGGGCCCGGCGGCACTGGGGCACCGGCGCCTGTCGATCCTCGACCTGGCGGGCGGGAAGCAGCCGATGTTCTCCGAGGACGGGAACACCGTTCTCGTGCACAACGGGGAAATCTACAACCACGTCGCCCTGCGCCGGGAACTGGAATCCCGGGGCCACCGTTTCCGGACCCGGTCGGACACGGAAGTCCTCCTTCATTGCTGGCTCCAGTGGGGCGAGGCCTGTCTCGAACGGCTGCGTGGCATGTTCGCCTTCGGGATCTACGATCGTTCCGCGGGGCGCCTCTTCCTCGTCAGGGACCGGCTCGGCGTCAAACCCCTGTACTACGCCGAGCGCCCGGACGGCATCGCCTTCGCCTCGTCGCTTCTTGCCCTTGTGGCGGGGGGCGCCGTCGCTCCGCGCGTCGACCCGGTGGCGGTCTGCGACTACCTGCACCTGCGGTACGTGCCCTCCCCGGGCTGCGTGTTCGAAGGCGCGCGCAAGCTGCCTCCGGCCACGGTGCTCTCGTGGCGGGCCGGACACCGCACACTGCGGACCTGGTGGGAGCCCCCCGTTCACCCGGATCCGGAGCCGCCGGTCCGGGAATGGCGGGAGAGGCTGCGGGTCGTGCTCGCCGAGGCGGTGAGCCTGCGGGCGACGGCCGACGTTCCGGTGGGGGCGTTCCTCTCGGGTGGCGTGGACTCCTCTTCGATCGTGGCTCTCATGTGCCGTGCCGCGGTGGCCCCGATTCGGACACTCACCATCGGCTTTCCCGGGACCCCGGCGGACGAGAGTCGCGCGGCCCGCGAAGTCGCGGGGTACTTCGGAACCGATCACCGGGAGATCCCCCTCCGACAGTGGGACGCGCAATCGGTGGAGGACCTCGCCGGCTGTCTCGACGAGCCCCTCGGGGATTCGTCGGCCGTGCCCGCCTTCGAGGCGGCACGGAGGGCGAGGGAGCAGGTCAAGGTCGTGCTCTCCGGCGACGGCGGCGACGAGTGCTTCGCGGGCTATCGCCGGTACCGCCACGATCTGGCGGAACACCGGGCGCGGTGCCACTTCTGGGGGGCCGCTCGACTGGCCGGGGAGGTCCTTTGGCGTCTCGCGCCAGCATCGGCGCGGATTCCGCGGTGGCTCCGGGGGCGGACGTTCCTCGCCAACTCCCTTTCCTCCCCGGCGGACGCCTGGTTCCGGTCCGTGGGAACGGAGGCCGGAGAGGACAAGTGGGGGCTGCTCCGCCCGGAGGTCCGCGAGACCCTCGCGGGGTACGACCCTGGCGAGCGCTTCCGACGGCTCGCGGCCGCGGCGCCGGCTCCGGATCCGCTGTCGCGGGCGCTGTGGGTGGACCTGAAGACGTGGCTTCCCGACGCGATGCTCGTGAAAGCCGACCGGACGTCGATGGCCGCGGGCCTCGAGGTGCGGTCCCCGTTCCTCGACCACATGGTCGTGGAACTGGCCGCCGCCATCCCCGGCCGGCTGAAACTGGCCGGCGGACGGGGCAAGGCGATCCTGAGGGACGCCATGCGGCCGCTGCTCCCGGCGGCCGCGACGGAGCGCGGGAAACGCGGGTTCGCCATGCCTCTCGATGACTGGTTCCGTGCGGACCTCTCGTCCTTTGGCCGCGACCGGATCCTCGGCGCAAACCGTCGATCGGCGGAGTGGATCGATCCCGCGGGGGCGAAACGACTCCTCGTGGAACACGAACGGGGCCGCCGGAACCACGGCGACCTCCTGTGGGTGCTGCTGGCCTTCTCCTGCTGGGCCGAGCGCCATGCCGGAGGCCGGGTCCGGGAGATCGCCCGTTGAACATCGTCACGATCACCAAGTCCTGGCCGTCGCCGGGTTTCCCGGCGGAGGGATGCTTCATCGAGAGCCGCATGCGAGCGGTGGCGCGGCATCACGCGGTCTGCGTCCTGCACGCCGTCCCTTTCCTCCGGAAGCTCCCGGCCGATGCGCCGGCAGGGCGGCCGGCGGTGCACCGGGTGCGGTACTTCTACTGCCCGGGCCTGCTGAAGTCGCTCGATGGCCGGTTCCTCGCGGCGAGTCTGCGGGCCGCATTCGCGCGGCGGGTCCGTGAGGATGGGGTAGACCTCGTCGACGCGCATTTCGGATACCCCGAGGGTGCCGCCGCGGTTCGCCTGGGGAGGGAGATCGGGCGTCCGGTGGTCCTGACGCTGCGCGGAACGGAAGCCGCGTTCGCCGGGCGAGGCCGGCGCGGGCGGCAGATGGCGGCGGCGATCCGGGCGGCGGATCGGGTGATCGCCGTCTCAAGGCCTCTGCGGGATCTGGCGATCGACGCGGGAGCAGAGCCGGGTCGTATCGCCGTCATCTGCAACGGCGCGGACACCGAGCGGTTCCGGCCGGGAGGGAGGGAGGAAGCCAGGCGCCGGCTCGGGCTCGCGCCCCACGCGCCGGTGTTGCTCTCGGTGGGCGCCCTGATCGAGAGGAAGGGCCACCGTCATCTCGTCGGGACGCTGCCGCGTCTGCGCCGCACCAGGCCGGGAACCATCCTGGTGATCGCGGGTTCCGGGCCTCTCGCGGGGAGGCTGCGGCGGGAGGCCGCGCGAGCCGGGGTGTCGGAGGCCGTGCGCTTCGCCGGACTCCTGACGAGAGACGAGCTCCCCGAGTACTATCGGGCAGCGGACGTGCTCGCGCTGGCGTCCTCGTGGGAGGGGTTCGCGAATGTGTTCTTCGAAGCATTCGCGTCCGGCCTCCCCGTCGTGGCCACGGACGTGGGGGGAGCGCGCGAGGCGATGCCGGACGAGAATCTCGGCCGCCTCGTACCCTACGACCACTGGGACCGGTTCGCCGAGGCGCTCGAGGAGGTGCTCGGGGGGCGCCGGGACCCGGTGGCGATCCGGGCCTTCGCGGAGCGCAATGGCTGGGATCGGGTGGGTGCTCGGGTGGATGCGGTGTTCCGGGAGGTCGTGGGCGCCGGGAGGAGAAGATGAGAATCGGCGGGGTGATCGCGGCGGCGTTCGTGGCGGCCCTCGCGCTGGCCCGCCCGGTTCCGCCGGCCCGCGGGGCGCCCGAGGTTCTGGACCTGCCCCTCTTCGTGGAGGAGCCCGGGGCGGCGGACCGCCTCGGGGAAGGCGTGCGCGCGGGCGTGCCGCTCCCGGCCTCGGCCGGGGTGTTCGATGCCTCCCGGCTCTTTCTCCTCGGGAGGGGACCGTCCGGCGCCTTCGACCGGCAAGTCCCTCTCTCGGCTCAGACGACGTCCCGCTGGGGCGGTCGCCCCGGAGACCGTCATTGCCCTGCGCGCTGGGTGCTGCTCGACTTCCCGGCGACGGTCGCCCGAAGCGGCCGGACGGAGTTCCGGCTGCGGTATGACCGGGACGATTCCCGCGAGGGTGGCTCGGGGCGGGAGATCGCGGGCGCCGCGCTGGTTGCGGAGGACGATCGCCGGATCCTCGTGGACACCGGACGGATCCGCTTCCAGGTGACGAAGGACCGCTTCGGGCTCTTCGAGGCCGCCGAATTCGAGGGCTCGGGATCCGGCGACCTCGCCGGACCGCCCTTCGACATCTGCATCGTGGATGGTGACGGGATCGAGTATCGGGCCTCGCGTGCGGTGCCGGTGGAGGTCGCGGTGGAGGAGAGCGTGCCCCTCGCGGCGGTGATCGTCGTGCGGGGGAGGTTCCGGGACGAGGAGGGTCGCGAACTGCTCGGAGGTTTCGCCGCGTACACGCTCCGTCTGCACCTGTTCGCGGGCTCGCCTGAGGTGCGGCTCGTTTTCACGCTCGAGAACAACGGTTTCTACGGACGCGAGGCCGAGTGGTCGGCCTCCGGCGGTGTGTCGAGGTGGTTGTCCTTCACGCGACTCGAACTCGTGCTGCGAACCGGTCTCACCGGAGTGGTGAGGGCGGACATCGAGAAGGGGTTCGAGGACGTCGCCCTCACGACGGGCGGGTTCCGTCTCCGGCAGGAGCATCGAATCGAGCGCGTGCCGGATGACCTCGACGACGAGTCCCGCAACTTCGTCTTCACCGTGGAGACGGGCCGGGGTGAACCGTTCCGTGGATCGCGGAGCCGAGGGGCGTTCCGGGTCTCGCGGGGAGAGCGGGCGGTGTCCGTGGCGGTGCGGCACTTCTTCGAGAACTGGCCGGCGGCACTGGGGTTCCGGGACGGATCGATCCGCTTCGAGCCGTGGCCCGCGGAAGGACGGTGGCCTCCGGGGACGGGAGACGGCCCCTACGTGTTCGAGGGAGGTCGCTGGAAGACGAACGAGTTCGTCGTCGACTTCGCCGGAGGAGATCCGGCGGTGCTCGCCCGGCGGATCGCCCGGCCGCTCTTCGCGCGGGCCTCGGCGGAGTGGTGCGCGGCGTCCGGGGCGCTGGGCCCGATGGCCCCGCTCTCCTTCCCGATCGCGAACTCCGCGAGCGCCCGGGCCCTCGGGCGTCTGAACCGTCTGCAGGCGGTGGTGGTGGACGTGTCGGAGGCCGACCCCCAGCCTCTGGGGGTCGCCGAACCCGCGATTCCGCCCATCTCCCTGCTGACGCAGCGGGAGTCGCGGGGGAATGCGTTCAAACCGGCGCCCTACGACGTGGACCTCTACGGTTCGATGAACTTCGGTGACG
>JALOQY010000423.1 GCA_025459285.1 Planctomycetota bacterium
GCATGCACGGTTCGGAGGGAGGGGCGGCGGGGCGACCCGCCGTCCCTGCCCCTATGTGCCTGCGGCGCGGAGGCTCACGAAGGGGCGGGATGCGGCGGCCGGCCGAATGCAGCGGTTGTTCTCTTGCGGGCCCAAAGGTGGCGTCGACTCTGACGGGGGGAACGGGGACCTATCGGGTCCGGGTTTCGGCGACGGGGCCGGTGACCGTTCGTGGTCGGTGAAACCTCCCGCCGCGCGGTCTCTCGTCGAAGGGTGAGGCAGGACCGGGGCCGTGCCCCGACCTGATCCGGGGTGGACGCGCAGGTGGCGATCGGATACCATCCTCCGCGGATGGTTGACGAACCGACCACCGAAGAGCTGGTGCGCAGGGCGAAGGCGGGGGACCGGGAGGCGGCCGGCGGGATCGCCCGGCGCTTCGGGGACTTCCTGCGGGCGAAGGTCCACGGGCGCCTCGCGGGGAGGGTCCACGCGCGAGTCGACACCGAGGACGTGCTCCAGTCGACCTTCCTCGTCACGCTCGGGGACCTTGCCGACTTCGAGTGGCGGGGCGAGGAGGCGTTCGTCGGGTGGCTCGTCCAGGTGGCGGAACGGCAGGTGCTCCAGGAGGCCCGTCGTCACCGCGCACTCCGGCGGGACGTCCGGCGGGAATGCGCACTCGACGCCGCGTCCGACCGGCCCGCGGGGCGAACCTCGCCGACGCAGGCGGCGGTTCGGCGGGAGTTGACCATGGGGATCCGCGGTGCGGTCGAGACTCTGCCCGGCGACGAGAGGAGGGCCGTGGAACTCCACACGTGCCGGGGTCTCTCGTTCGACGCCGTCGCGCGGGAGATGGGGCTCGCGGATCGGGCGGCCGCATACAGGCTCTTCGAGAAGGCACTGAAGACGATGGCGAAGTCGCTGGACGCCGGAGAGGGTGCCGGGAGCTGAGCGCGTCGATCGGAGGGGAACATGCCCGAGGCGGAGTCGATCGCGAGGGTCGGACCGTACCGGCTCCTTCAGGTGCTCGGCTCGGGCGCCATGGGGACCGTCTACCTGGCCGAGGAGGACGGCGGGGAGCGCCTGGCGCTGAAGGTGGTGCATCCCCACCTCCTCACACGGCGGGGGTTCTTCGGGCGCTTCGAACGGGAGGCGGAGGCCGGGCGACGCGTCACGCACCCCAACGTGGTACGGACACGGGGGGTGGACCTGCTCGTGGTCGAAGGGGTTCCGTGGTGCTTCCTGGTGATGGAGTACGTGGAGGGACGGACCCTCCGGACGCTGCTCGATGACCTGGGGACGGTGCCGGAGGCGCTCGTCCGCGAGATCGCGAAGCAGGTGGCGCGCGGCCTCGCCGCCATCCACGCGGCGGGGGTGGTGCACCGGGACGTGAAGCCGGAGAACGTCCTGATCACGAACGACCATCGGGTGCGGATCATGGACCTCGGGGTGGCCCGCCTCGTGGACGCAAGCGTCGCGCTCACGCAGGAGGGGCAGTTCGCGGGGTCGCTGCTGTACGCCGCTCCGGAGCAACTGGGGCGGGGAACGGTCGGGCCGGCCGCGGACCTGTACGCCCTCGGGGTGGTGCTCCACGAACTGGCCACGGGGCAAAACCCGTTCCGGGGAGAGGACTCGGCGGCCGTCGTGCATGCGCACCTTTCGGAGAAGCCTCCCGTGCTCGCCGAGGTGGACCCGGACCTGTCGCCATTCCTCGCCGAGGTCGTCTCGACGCTGCTCGCCAAGGATCCGACGAGCCGGTTCCCGTCGGCGGAGAACCTGGCGGACGTTCTCGACGCGGCGGAGCGGTCGGGGTGGTGGGGAGAGCGGGAAGCGGCGAGGCTCCGGCAGCGTGTGACCGTACCGAGCGTGCCGGTCCGCCGGGAGACGAGGCTCTTCGGACGGGAGGAAGACGTCGACTTCCTGCGCGACCTGTGGGCGAAGGCGAAGGAGGGCGGCGGCTCGACGATCCTCGTGGAGGGCGAAGCGGGGATCGGGAAGAGCCGGCTCGTGGACGAGTTCCTCCGGGCCCTCGGCCCCGAGGACGCCCACGTCCTCTACGGCTCCTACGCCCCGACCGGCGGCATGGGGGGACTCTCGGACGCGATCCTCGGGAAGTTCGGGACGACAGACCTTGCCGAGTCGCTTCGCCCCTGGCTTCGCGCGACCCCGACGCTGGTACCGGCGTTCGCGGCCGTCCTGAAGCGGGAAGCCCCGCCGGCGGGATCGCCGGGACTCTCGGGGGAGGCGCTCCACACGGTCCTCGTCCACCTGATGCAGGGCCTTGCGGCCGAGAAGCCGCTCCTGTGGGTGGTGGAGGACCTGCACTTCGCGGACCTCGATGCCCGGAGGACCCTCCTCGCGCTCGCGCGGTCCTGCGAGTCACACCGCGTCGTGCTCCTCCTCACCACGCGTCCCGGCGGCGTGCCTCCGCAGGAGGTGGCGCACCTCGCCCAGACCGCGGGTTTCCGGCGCCGGTCACCCTCGCGGCTCGGTGCCCGGCAGGTGGTGCTCCTCCTCGAGGACGCATTCCGCAGTCCGCACCTGGCCGATAAGCTGGGGGCGCGGATCGCCCTCGCGTCGGACGGGATCCCCTTCTTCATCTTCGAGATGATCCGGGGGCTCAAGGAGGGGCAGTTCATCACCCAGACCCTGGACGGCTCCTGGGTCGAGTCGAAGGTGATCGAGGCAATCGAGGTGCCGTCCACCGTCACCGGGCTGGTGGAGGCGCGCCTGCGCGATCTCGGCCGGGAGGACCGGGCGATCCTCGACGCCGCGAGCGTGGAGGGGTACGAGTTCGATGGCCGGCTCGTCGCGAAGGTGCTGGGACGGCCCGTGGTCTCGGTGCTTCAGACCCTCGCCGAGATCGAGCGACGCTCGGGTCTCGTGCGCTCCGCGGGACGCCGGCTCCGCTTCGATCATCACCAGGTCCAGGAGGTGATCTACGCCCAGCTTCCCCCCGCTCTCCGGGAGGAGTACCACGCCCTCCTGGCCGGGGCGCAGGAGAGCCTCGCCGGCGCGGCGGACCGGGACCCGAAGTCCCTCGACGGCGCGCTGTGCGCCTCGCTCGCCGCACACTTCCTCGAGGGCGGCCGGGGGCCGCAGGCCGTCCGATACCTCGACGAGGGGCTTTCGCACCTCGAGCGGACCTGGCAGAACGAAGCGGCGATTCGACTGGCCGAGCGCGCCCTCGCGGTTCCGGATCTGCTGCCCCCCGAGCGGCGCGGCTGGACGCTCGTGAGACTGGCGGGCCGGCTCGGTTATCTGGGACGGCGCGCGCGGCAGGAGGCGGCGCTGCGCGAGGCCCTCGATCTCGCCGGGAAGACCGGCGACCGGAAGGCGGAGACACGTTCCCTGGGGTACCTGGGCGCGGCCCTGACCGCCGTCGGACGGCCCGACGAGGCGATCGCGCTTCTCGGGCGGGCCATCGATGTCGCCCGGGAGCATGGGCTCGCGTTCAATGAAACGTCGCTCCACCTGAACCTGGGGAGTGCCCTCCTCTTCCTGGGCCGGCATGAGGAGGCCCGGGAGCAGTTCGAACTCACTCTCGCCCTCGCCCGGGAGGGCGGGAATCCGGGCGTCGAAGCGGGGGCGAAGGGCAGTCTGGGAAACGTCCTCGCGCGGCTCGGGCGCGCCGAGGAGGCCCAGGAGCAGGCCCTCGCCGGCTTCCGGACCCTCGGGGAGCGGGACAACGAGTCCGGAGCGCTGGTGAACCTCGGTGAGATCCACCTCCGCGGAGGTCGCCGCTCCGAGGCCCTGGAACACTTCCAGCGCGGCCTCGCCCTCGCGCGGGAGATCGGCCACCGGCAGTTCGAGGCCACGGCGGCCGGCGGCCTGGGCGACCTGCTGCTGCTCGAGGAGCGCTATGCCGAGGCCGAAGAGGTCATTGCGCGGGCGATCGCCCTGTCCCGCGAGGTCGGCGACCGGTGGAACGAGGCGATTGTCGAGGGGAGCCTGGCCCTCGTGCAGGCCGCGCGGGGCGAACCGGCGAAGACGCTCGCCACCGTGGAACGGATGCTCGCCCTCGTCCGCGAAGGCCGCCACCGCGAGGGCGAGGCCTATGCGCTGGCCGAGCGGGGAGGTGCCCTCGCGGAGATGGGGGCCGTGGAGGAGGCGCTGCGGGACGTCCGGGAGGGACTCGCCATCGCCCGGGAGGCTGGCGCCCGGTCGCACGAGGCCCAGGCGCTCGCCCGGCTCGCCGGCGTCTGCGCGGAGCGGGGCGAGCGGGATGAGGCGGTCCGACACCTCGAGGCGTGCGCGGCGATCCGGCGGGAGCAGGGGACCCGCGAGGCGCTCGCCGGCACCCTCCTCAACCTTGCCGCGCTGCGGCGGGAGGCCGGAGGCAGAGAGGAAGCCCGCGGTCTCCTCGACGAGGTCGCGGATCTCGCCGGAGCGGACGCGGCGGCGTCGCTTGGCGTGCGAGCGGCGATCGAGCGGGCCCTCCTCGACGGGGGGGCCGGCGCGCGGGAAGCCAGGGATCTCCTCGTTCGCCACCTCGACCGGCTGGGGGTCCGGGACGCCATGGCCGCCCGGTTCGGTCTGTGGACCCTCTCCGGCGAGCGCTCCGACCTCGCGGAGGCGAAGCGCCTGCTCGACCGCCTCGTGGATCGGGCACCTCCGGAGCGGCGCGAGGCGATGCGCCGCAACGTCCGCCTCCACCGGGAGATCGAGGCGGCCTGGCGGCCCATCGGGGCAACAGGGTCGGATCGCTGAGGCCCTGACGGGCTTAAAGGCGGCGGACCCTCGAATCTCCCGAACAGCGGGCCGCGGATGGCACTTCCTCCCATGGAGCGATGGCCGGGGACCGACGGGATCTTCACCCGAGTGCCACGACGGCGCCCGGGTTCCCCCTCCGCCATCGCGAGAACATGTGGAGGAAGAGCCATGAGATGGAACCGGATGTGGCGGTGCGCGCTGGTGGTGCTGGCGATCGTGGCGGGGGCGGACCTGATGGCGGCGCCGAAGCCGAAGCCGCCGCCGGCGCCGGTGGACACGGGGACGATCTACTACCGGGCCGACAACTTCGAGGTCTGGAGCATGAAGCCCGACGGCACGAACAAGACGAAGCTCGCGGTGAAGGGGACGCCGAGCCAGGCGCTCCACGACAACGAGCGGTGGTTCCTGACCGTGGAGCCGGTGGCGGGGACCTATCCCGACGAGGCGGTGCGCCACGAGCTCTTCGCCACGAACCGGACGGGGGACATCTCGGTGCAGTTGACCGACGCGGCATGGACGGACGAGTATGGGAAATCGTACCTCGTGGAGTTCGACAACGCGAACGGCGCCTTCGCCCACCAGGTCAGCTCGTGGATGATCATGTGGGCGGCGGACGGCGGCGCGGCGGACGGCAAGGCCTCCTTCCTCGGCTGGACGTGGGACGTGACGGATTCCGAACACCCCGTGGTCGTGGACTGGGGGATCTACGTCGTCACCCTGGACGCCGACGACTGGGCCGCGATCGAGGCCGACTCCGGGGACTGGGTCCCGAAGACCCCGGTGCTCCTCGATGACGTGCGGATCATCGACGGCGAGGAACTGCCGCTTCCCGAGGGCGAGAGACCCTACAGCATGAACGTCCCCTACGACTGGTCGCCGGACGGCGCGAAGATCGTCTGGGCGCCACTCCCCGAGGGAGATTCCGTTCGGGACCTGTGGATCGGCACGCCAGGCGCGGACGATGCGGTGAAGCTGGTGACGAACGGCACGCTCCCGTCCTGGTCCCCGGCGGGGAAGATCGCCTACCTGTCGTGTGCGGCAGGCTCCTACCAGATCATGACGATCGATCCCTCGACCGGGGCGACCGCCACGCTGGTCACCCAGACGAACAAGAACTGGACCTCGAACAAGCGGGTCACCTGCCCGCGCTGGTCGCCGAACGCCACGCACCTCATCTACCTCTTCGTGGACTACTCGGACGCCAGCAACTTTGTCTACGACCTGTTCCGGGTGACGTCGAGCGGGTCCGAGGCCACGAACCTGACGGCGGATCAGACCACGACCCTCGGCGACCTGATCTGGCGACCGTAGTCCCCGGGACTTCCGGCCGCGGGGCGGAGATGACCAACGCCCCGCGGTCGCTCGGTTTGCCGTCCGCGCGGGCACGGTTGAATCCGGATGGTCCTCGCGGTAGACTGGGATCATCTCGCGGGGGGGCGGGACAGGGGTGGAGGGGAGGGTGCGATGCGGATCCGGGGAAAGATCCTGTCCGGCGCCGGTGCCATCCTGCTGATCGCGGTCGGCTTGTGGGCCGGCGAGGCGGAGCTGGTCCTCACAGTGAAGGGCGACGCTGCGTCCGACAACATGGGTACTTCGGTAGCGTGGGTCGGAGACGTGGACGCGGACGGGTACAACGACTTCGCGGGTGGAGCGCGAGGGGGTGCCTCCAACAACGGCTCGGTCCGGGTCTATTCCGGCCAGGACGGTTCGACGATCTACACGTTCACCGGCGATGCGTGGGGGGACCGATTCGGCCGCGCGGTCTCCGGCGCGGGTGACGTCGATGGGGACGGCTGCCCGGACATCGCCGTCGGAGCGCACTTCGCGCCGTCCGGCACCTACATCGGCTATGTCCG
>JALOQY010000424.1 GCA_025459285.1 Planctomycetota bacterium
CCCCTGGTACCTGCTGCTCGGCAAGGTGGTCCTCGTCCTGGGCGCCGTGCTCCTCGGTGCGCGGTTCCTCGTGCCGTTCATCCTGCTCCAGATCGCGCGGACCCGGAGCACGGAGCTGTTCCTTCTCTCCGTGCTCATCATCGGCTTCTCGATCGCCTGGATGGCCGGCTCACTCGGACTCTCGCTGGCGCTCGGCGCGTTCCTCGCCGGGCTCGTGATCTCGGAATCGGCATATGGCCATCAGGCGTTCGGCTCGATCCTGCCCTTCCGGGACGTGTTTCTCAGCTTCTTCTTCGTCTCCGCGGGGATGCTCCTCGACGTGAAGTTCCTCCTCGGTCACGCTCCGCTCGTGCTCTCGCTCACCGCTGGTGTGCTCCTGCTGAAGGCGCTCCTCGGGGCCATCGCCGGGAAGTTCGTCGGTCACCCGACGCGCGTGGCGATGCTCGTCGGCGCGGCCATCGCCTGCGAGAGCGAGTTCTCCTTCGTGCTCGCGAAGGCCGGGCTCGGTTATCGGGTGATCCCGGTCACCACTTACCAGACGTTCCTCGCGGTGGCGATTCTCAGTATGGCCTTCGCGCCGCTCTTCTACGCCTTCGCGCCGGCGGCCATGCGTTTCGCGGCCGGCTCCTTCCGGCGCCGCAAGGAGGCGACCGGTCCGGCCCGCGCGGTCCCCGGGGCGCCCGGGAACCACCTGCTGATCGTGGGCTTCGGCCTGAACGGGAGGAACCTCTCGCGCGCCGCGATGCGCACCGGCATCCCGCACTCGATCATCGAGATGAACCCTGACACGGTGCGCCGGGAGCAGGCGAAGGGCGTGCCCATCGGCTATGGCGACGCGACGAACGAGGCCGTGCTCGAGCAGGCGGGCGTGAAGGAAGCCCGCGTGGCGGTGGTGGCGATCAACGACCCGGTGGCCACCCGGCGGATCGTGGAGGCGATCCGGCGACTGAACCCGGGGCTCCACCTCATCGCCCGCACGCGCTTCCTGAGCGAGCTCAAACCGCTGACCGCGCTCGGGGCGGACGAGGTTGTTCCCGAGGAGTTCGAGACGGCGGTGGAGATCTTCTCCCGGGTGATGAAGCGCTACCTCCTCTCCCGGGATGAGATCGACCGGTTCGTCGCCGAGATCCGCGCCGAGGGCTACGAGATGCTGCGCAGCGCAGCGCCGGTGGAGTCGGCCCTGGACGGCATCCGGCCTCTCCTCTCGGAGATGGACGTGTCGGTGCTCCGAGCCGAGGTGGGCTCCGCGGTCGCCGGGAAGTCCCTCGAGTCGCTCGAACTGCGCCGGCGCCACGGGGTCTCGGTGCTCGCCATCTCCCGGGACGGGTCGCACAGCCTGAGCCCGGTGGCCTCGGACGTGATCGCGGCCGGCGATCGGGTGATCGTGATCGGCAGGCGGGAGCACGTCGCGAAGGCCGCCGCGCTCTTCCGGGTGTAGCGGCCCGCCGCGCTGTCAGCCTCGATTCTCGCACCAGCAGTTCTGCTGAGAAGCCAGTAGCTGCCGGACGCGGATTTCGAGGGAGCGGTCGTCCCGCCAGGGGATCTCCGTGCGCTCGTCGAGAAGCCCGGAGGCGACGAGGATCGGGTTGTGTGCGCGCCTGGGGAGGGTCACGAGGACGCGTTGGGGATCGATGTCGATCCGGGCCGGCGCATGGAGGAAGCGGCGGAAGATGTGGCCGGAGGTTGCGCGGTCGTAATCCCTCAGTTTCCTCGCGAGCAGACTGTGGAGCGCGCTGGCCATGACGGTCAACAGGACGTCGAAGTCCACCTTGAGCGCAACGTCGGAAGGCAGGCTGTCGAGGTGGAAGGAGTGCACGGTCTCGGCGACGCCATTCTGGATGAGCATGCGGGGGCGTAACGGGCGACGAGCCGCTTCGCGGAAGACCTGAAGCGGCTGGTGAGGACCGCGGTGGGTCGTTCTTGTCCGAGGTCTGGGCATGCCCCGGGACGCCTGCACGCTGTCCCCGCAGGGGACGGAGCGATCCGTGAAGCAGCCGATCGCGATGCAGGAGTCAGCAGAGGGCATGGCAGGGGCCGCGAACGCGGGGCAGAAGGCCTGGACATGGTGAATGGGCCAACAGGAGCGTGAGCCTCTCGAGCGGAAGGCAGCCGAAAACCAGGCCGGCCGGGCCGACCTCCCCGCCGGGGTCAACGGGTGAAGCCCCGTGAACCGGAGGGGAAGGGCATGGGCCGCCTGTCCCGGCCGCAAGTTCGCCCTTCGGGCCTGCCGCCGGCATCTCCGCGGCGGCCTCCTCGCGCGCGCCGTATGACGTCGGTCCCCCGACGGCCCCGAGCCGGCCCCGCCCCCGGTGCTCGACGCGGACCGGGATACCGCCCGCGAAAACCGGCGTGACTGCCAATCTTCCATGGGGGGACGTGCTCCCTCCCGCGCGCCGCGGGCCGGCGCAGGAAACGGTACTCGAGTCACACGTGGAGGGTCATTCCATGACACGCACTCACGGGCTCATCAGGAAGACCATGGGGGTTCTCGCGCCGGTGGCGCTGGCGCTCGCTCTCGTTGCCTCGGCCGACGCGGGCAAACCGGGTGGCGGCAGCACGGGACCGGAATTCACGCTCACGAATCTCGGCGCCGCGACCGTCTACTGTATCGACGACGAGGGGGTCGTGGGGGGGGAGAGGCTCGAGAGCGACGGATTCTTCCATCCGATCCTCATCGTGCCCTCGGATGAGGACGGGAACGGCCGTCCCGACTGCTGGTTCAAGGACGCGGACAATGACGGGATCAATGACCTGATGGCCGCACTGCCGTTTCTCGGGGGGACCGAGAGCAGTCTTGAAGGCCGGGTCAACGCCGCGAGCGGAGGCCTGTACGTCGGGGGAAGCACCAGCAACGTGCTGAGCGAATACGGATATCCGAAGGGGCATGCGTGCCTCTGGATGGACGACGACGGTGACGGGTTTCCGGAGGCCCATGATCTCGGCGTCAGCCTGACGGGTGTCGGTTCGGTGGCCTATGCCGTGAACGATGACGGGTGGGTGCTCGTGAAATCCGGGGTGGGACAGACGAACAGCTACCTGATCGTCCCGGTCGACGGCGTCTGGAACGACGAGGAGTCCGATTTCAGCGACGCGGACGGTGTGAACGATCTCATGATCTACCTCGGCGACTCCGTGAGCGCGGTCGACATCGCCGACGACGGGCGGATCGTCTGCAACAAGGGCAGCGGCGTTGTCCTCCTCTCCCCCTCGGATGCCGACGGAGACGGCATACCGGACTCTTTCTCGGAAACCGCCCTCACCGGGCTCGGTGGGGACACTTCTGCCCGTTCGATCCACTCCTCGGGGCGGGTTGCGGGCTCCTCCTTCGATGGGTCCGCGGTTCACGCCGTGCACTGGAAGCCGGACCTGTCCATCGTGGACCTCGGCGCACCCTCCAGAGGTTTCACCGCCTGCGCGATGGACCTGTTCGTTGATGG
This sequence comes from Planctomycetota bacterium, assembly GCA_025459285.1. Lineage (GTDB taxonomy): Bacteria > Planctomycetota > JAJSAM01 > JAJSAM01 > JAJSAM01 > Prado167. Next base: position 3,438 of record JALOQY010000424.1, read on the forward strand.
CACCGGGACCACGTGCGTCGTGGGCAAGGAAAACAAGCCGCCGAAAAACAGCCACGGCACCCCCACCACGGGAACGAACGTGGGCCTCTACTGGGTCGGGACAACGAAGTACGTTCTCTACAGCCAACTGACCGACAAGACGGGCCTGGCCGGTATCGAGAACGCCACCGACGTGGGGGTAGCGCGCCTCGCAGCCTGTCGGGGCAAAGGGTCGCAGCGCAGAGATCGTCCGCCGTCGCGGGCTCGTCCATTCACGGGTCTCGAGCAGGCCTGCGAGGAGCGGGCTAGTGCCGCGCCCCTCAAGTCCTGATCCACCTCGGGCATCGCCCGAGGTGGATCTCCGGCCACCGCCGCGGGCCTTTCGCCGCATGGTCGCTGCGCGACCGAAGCCGCGCCG
>JALOQY010000107.1 GCA_025459285.1 Planctomycetota bacterium
GCACGCGGGCCTCCACGAAGGCCGTCTCCTCGGAGATGAGCGACTCGAGGAAGGGGACCTGTTCCTCCGCCGGCCGCGCGATCGCCTCGTCGAGAGTCCGCAGCAGCTGCTCCTCCCGGGCGACCACCGAGACGTCCTCGAGCACTCTCTTCGCTTTCTCCGCGACCTCCCCGTCCGCCCGCAGCGCCTTGCGCAGATGGTGCCGGGCGAGTTCCCGTCTCCCCGCCGCGACGTGCGCCCGGCCGATGTGGAGGTGGGCGAGCGGGTCGTCGCCGCGGAGCTTCAGGAGTTCCACGAACTGCTCGACGGCCTCCGGAAACCGGTCCTCCTCCGCGAGCCAGACCCCGTAGGCGCGACGGAGCGCGGGGCTCGGGGGCCCCGCGGCCAGTCCCCGGCTGAAGGCCGCCTCGGCGGCTTCGAATTCGCCCCGGGCGACGTGCGCCTGGCCGAGGGCGGCCCAGAGATCCGGCAGGTCCGGACCCTTCGCCGCCGCCTCCAGGAGGAGTTCGAGCGCCCCCCCCGGGTCGCCCTTCTGCGCGCGGAGCCGACCGAGCTCGAACAGGGCGGCCGGCCCCACGTGGGGGTCGCTCCGGACCGTCTCCAGGGCCTTCGCCGCCTTGCCCGCCCGGCCGGCGCGCAGCAGGGCCACGCCGAGATCGAAGCGGAGCGAGGCCCGCCCGGGCATCAGCTCCACGGCCCGCTCGAAGGCGTCCGCCGCGCCGGAGTGGTCTCCGGCGAGGGCCCGCACCTGGCCCAGCGCGGCGTGGGACGGCCAGTGGCGCGGACCGCTCTCCGTCAACCGCGCCAGCGCCTCCGCCGCGACGTCCGGGGCCGCGAGCCCGGCCGCCGTGGCGGTCATCGCGAAGAGCCCGAGCTCGGCGCGCGCCGCCTCCATCTCCGGCTCGGCTTCGAGCGCCGCGAGGAAGGCCTCGAAGGCCGCGGCCGCGGCGCCCGTCTCGCCCCAGCCGTCGAGGGCGGCGGCCTGCTCGCGGGCGGCGAGCAGCATGAGGAACGCGTCGAAGGAGCGGGCCGGCCGGTCCGCGGGCGGCGGGCCGGGCAGCTCGATGCGCGTGGCGAGCCAGCGGACCGCCGATTCCAGCGCGCCGAAGCCCTCGGGCCGGGGCGCCAGAAAGCTCTCCTCTCCGGCCGCCGCGAGGTCCGGCGGGCGCAGCAGCGCGAGCGTCAGCCGGAACGGCTCCCCGGGGTCGAGGTCGCCGGCGACCACGAGGTCCGCGGGCGCTCCGGCGGCCAGGATCGCCCGGATCGCCGGCGGCCCGAGGCGCTCGGAGAGCACGCCGAAGAGGCGCTTCCCCTCCACCATGTGCACGACCGGGGCGAACGAGGTCTCGGCGCCCCCGGCACGGGCGATGCGGGCGGCGAGTTCCCGGGGGACGGCCCTCGACAGGACCCCCCGCGCGGGGTCCGCGGCGGGACCCCCGGCGACGCAGAGCGGCAGGAAGACGACGCGCATTCGTGGCTCCGGGAAGTCGGACATTTTACGACCCCGGGTCCCGCCGCCACCGTATCCTCGACGGGATGATCTCCGTCGCGGACGCGCTGCTCTTCCTCGTGCCCGCCCTGTACGCCGCGGCGGCGGCGGTCAGCATCCTCCTCTTCGTGCGTCCGGAGTCCGGGGCGCGGCGTCTCGCGCGGCCCCTCCTCTTCGCCGCGGTCGTGGCGCATGGCGTGGAGATCGCCCTCCGGGCCGCCGTGGCGCGCCGCTGTCCCCTGGGGACGCTCGCCGAGACGACCGGCCTCACGGCCTTCGCCCTCGCCGGAACCTACACCGTCCTGTCGCTGCGGAGCGGCCGGAGGCCCACCGGCGTCCTGATCGTCCCCCTCTCCTGCGCCCTGGTCCTCGCCTACGTCCTGACCCGGCGGGAGGCGGGGGCGGTGAACCCGGCACTCGCGAGTCCGTGGTTCAGCCTGCACGCCGCCTCGGCGGTGCTGGCCGTCGCGGCCCTCGCCGTCTCCTTCGTCCACGGCGTCTTCTATCTCCTGCTCTACCGCGAGATCAAGGCGCACCGGTTCGGGCTCCTCTTCCGCCGGCTGCCTCCGCTCGCCGTGCTGTCCCGCATGACGAACATCGCCGCCGTTTCGGGCTTCTCGTTCCTCACCGTGACGCTGGCCGCGGGCACGGCGTGGGGCCTGCGCTCCGGCCATGCGGGGGCGATGCTCCGGGATCCGATGTTCCTCCTCTCCGCGGGGGCCTGGCTCCTCTACGCCGCCGGACTCGCGGTGCGGTACCTCGCGGGTTTCCGCGGCCGCTACACGGTCCTGCTCTCGGTCTTCGCCTTCTCGCTCCTGATCCTCTCCATGACGGCGGTGTTCCTGCTCTTCCCGGCGCTCCATGTCTACCGGTGACGCTCTTCCCCTGATCGCCCTCGGCGTGGACCACCGCACCGCGAGCCTCGCGGTCCGGGAGGCGCTGGCGTTCGACGAGGAGCGGGCGCGCCGGTTCCTCACCGAAGACCTCCACCACCTGCCGGAGCGCATGGTCCTCTCCACCTGCAACCGCACGGAGGTCTTCGCCGTGCCGCCCCCCGGCGTCGCCGAACCCGCCGGCCAGCTCGCGGACCTCCTCGGGCGTGCGCGGGGGCTCGACCTCGCCGCCGCGGACGCCCGCCCGTCGGTCTTCATCGGCGAGGAGGCCGTCCTCCACCTGCTGCGCGTGGCCTGCGGCCTCGAGTCCATGGTGCTCGGGGAGGCGCAGATCCTGGGGCAGGTGAAGGCCGCCGGGGAGCTGGCCGAATCCTGCGGCGCCGCCGGCCCGGTCCTGCGGAAGCTCCTCGAGACCGCGGCGCGGGCCGCCCGGCGCGCGCGGGCCGAGACGAAGATCGGCGAGGGGGCGGTGAGCATCGCCTCGGCGGCGGTGGACCTCGCGGAGAAGGTCTTCGGGAGCCTCGCGGGCCACTCGGCGCTCGTGGTGGGGGCCGGCGAGACCGGGCGGCTCGTGGCGAAGCACCTCCATGCCGCGGGGATCGGGACGATGCGGCTCGCGAACCGGACGCTCGGCCGCGCGCAGGCCGTCGCGGCGGAGGTGGCCGCCGAGCCCTTCGGCCTCTGCGGCGTGCCGCCGGGCCTGCGGGATTCCGACATCGTCGTCTGCTCCACCTCCGCCGAGCGGCCGATCCTCACCCGGGAGGAGGTGAAGGCGGCGATGCGCGTGCGGCGCGGCCGGCTCCTCCTCGTGCTCGACATCGCCGTCCCGCGCAACGTGGACGAGCGGGCCCGGGAGATCGAGGGCGTCCTGCTCCACGACATCGACGCGCTGCGCTCCATCGCCGACGGGAACCTCGCGATCCGCCGGAAGGCCGTCCCGAAGGTGGAGGCGATCGTGGAGGAGGCCCGGCGCGCCTTCGAGAACTGGCGGAAGAGCCTCGCCGCCGAGCCGACCATCGTTTCGCTCCGCCGCCGCTTCGAGGCCGTTCGGGAGGAGGAGCTGGCGAAGAACCTGAAGCGCGTTCCGCCGGAGGCGCGCGACGCGGCGCGGAAGCTGACGGAGTCGCTCGTGAACCGGCTGCTGCACGAGCCCTCCGCCCGCCTGCGGGAGGCGGCGGGGGAGCCCCGGCGGGCGGCGGAGGCGGCCGCGGCGCTCGCGGACCTGTTTGGCCTCTCGGAGGACGACCGTGGCTGACACTCTCCGCCTCGCGACACGGGGGAGCGCCCTCGCGCTCTGGCAGGCGCACCACGTGCGGGACCTCCTTCGCGCCGCGCATCCCGCGCTCGCCGTCGAGCTCGTCCTCGTGCGCACGGCGGGCGATCGCGATCGCGCCACGCCCCTCGACAAGGCCGGCGGCACGGGTCTCTTCACGAAGGAGGTGCAGGCGGAAGTCCTCGCGGGCCGGGCCGATGTCGCCGTGCATTCCCTGAAGGACCTGCCCACCGCGACCGTTCCGGGGCTGGCCCTCGCCGCGGTGCCGGCGCGGGAGGATCCCCGGGACGCCCTCGTGGGCCGGCCCGGTCGCGTGGCGGGGCTCGGTGACCTCGGGCCCGGCATGGTCCTCGGAACGTCGAGCCCGCGCCGCCGCGGCCAGCTCCTCGCCGCCCGGCCCGGGCTCCGGGCCGTCCCGCTCCGGGGGAACGTCCCCACGCGGGTGGAGGCGGTGCGGAAGGAAGGCGGCCCGGACGCCACCGTGCTGGCCCTCGCCGGGCTGACGCGTCTCGGCCTGCTCGACCGTGTGACGGAGATCCTGCCGACCTCGGTCATGCTCCCCGCGCCGGGGCAGGGAGCGCTGGGCATCGAGGCGCGGGCCGGCGACCGGCGGACACTCGACCTCCTCGCCGTCCTCGACGACGCCGCGGTCCGCTGCGCGGTGGCGGCGGAGCGGAGCTTCCTGCGGCGCCTTCAGGGGGGGTGCAGCGTTCCGGCGGGGGCCCTCGCGACGGCCACGGACGGCGGCCGCCTGCGTCTCGAGGGTGTGGTGGCCGACCCGGAGGGGGGGGCGGTGTTCCGGCTCGCCCTCGACGGCGACGCCGCCCGGCCCGAACCACTCGGCATCCGGCTCGCCGACGACCTCGCCGCGTCGGGGGCGGGCGAGTTGCTCCGGCGCCTGCGGGAGGGGGAGTGACGGCGCCGCTCGGAGGCCGGGTCGTCCTCCTGACCCGGGACGAGGGGTTCGCGGAGGCGCTCCGCGCCCGGGGGGCCGAGGTCCGGGTGGCGCCGCTCCTCGACTTCGCGCCGGTCGAGCACGCGGTCGACCCGGGGGGGTTCGACTGGATCGTGTTCACCAGCCCGCGCGCCGTGGCATACTACAGGGCTCCGCTCTCCGGTGGCGCGCGGATCGCCTGCGTGGGCCGGGCCACGGCCCGGGCGGTCGTCGCGCGGGGGGCGGAAGTCGCCGTCCTTCCGGCGGAGAGCGGCGGCGCGGCGGCGCTGGTTTCGGAGTTGACGCGCCGCGAGGACCTCCGCGGCCGGCGGGTCCTGTTCCCCTGCGGGGACCGGGCGCTTGCGGTCGTGGAAGAAGGTCTCGCCGCGGCGGGGGCGCGGGTCACGCGGCTCGTGGTCTACCGCGCGGTGGATGCGGCATCGCTCCCGCCGGGCATCGCGCGGGGTGTCGACGCGGTGGTCTTCGCGTCGCCCTCGGCGGTCGCGGTCTTCACCGCCCTCGGCGGGGACCTCGCCGCCGCGCGCGCCGTGGCCATCGGGCCGACCACGGCGCGGGCTCTCGCCGCGCGGGGCATCGAGGCGGCGGTGGCGCCGACTCCGGACGCGGAGGGCGTCGTGGCGGCCCTGATTTCGATGGAGGATCGCTGATGGGATATCCCGATCACCGGCCGCGCCGTCTGCGGCGCACACCCGCGCTCCGGGCCATGTTCCGGGAGACGGACCTCTCCCCGGACCGCCTCGTCCTGCCGCTCTTCGTGACGGAGGGCGAGGGGGTGCGGCAGCCGATCGCCTCCATGCCCGGCCACGCCCGGCTCTCGGTGGACAACCTCGTTTCGGAGTGCGAGGAGGCGCACCGGGCCGGGATCGGCGCGGTGATCCTCTTCGGGATCCCGTTCCTGAAGGACGCCCGCGGCAGCGAGGGCTGGTCCGCCCTCGGCATCGTCCCCCGGGCGCTCGCCGCCGTGAAGCGGGCCGTCCCCGACCTGACGCTGTGGGCCGACGTCTGTCTCTGCGAGTACACCGAGCACGGCCACTGCGGGGTGCTGCGCGACGGCGAGGTCGACAACGACGCGACGCTTCCGCTCCTTTCGCGGGCCGCCGTGGCCTACGCCGCGGCGGGGGCGGACGTGGTGGCCCCCTCGGACATGATGGACGGCCGCGTGGGAGCGATCCGCGAGGCCCTCGACGAGGCGGACCACGCGAAGACGGTCATCGTCTCCTACGCCGCGAAGTACTGCTCGGCGTTCTACGGGCCGTTCCGCGAGGCCGCGGGCTCCGCGCCGAAGTCCGGCGACCGGCGCGGCTACCAGATGGACCCCGCCAACGCCCGCGAGGCGCTCTTGGAGACGGCCCTCGACATCGAGGAGGGCGCCGATGTCGTCATGGTGAAGCCGGCGCTCCCGTACCTCGACGTGCTCCGCGCCGTGAAGGACGAGTTCGGCGTGGCCACCGCCGCCTACCAGGTCTCCGGTGAGTTCGCGATGATCGAGGCCGCGGCGGAGAAGGGCTGGATCGACCGGGAACGCGCGGTGATGGAGAGCCTCGTCGCCATCCGGCGCGCCGGGGCGGACGCCGTGCTCACCTACTTCGCCCGGGACGCCGCGAGGTGGCTCGCATGAAGCGCATCGAACGCTCCCTGACCCTCTTCTCGCGAGCCGTGCGGGTGATGCCCGGCGGGGTGAACTCCCCGGTGCGGGCCTTCAAGGCGGTGGGCGGGACGCCGCTCTTCATCCGGTCGGGGCGGGGCGCCCGGGTCACCGACGAGGACGGCGGCGAGTACATCGACTACGTGATGTCCTGGGGGCCGCTGCTCTTCGGTCATGCGTATCCGCCGGTGGTTTCGGCGGTCCGCGAGGCGGCGCTCTCCGGCACCTCCTTCGGCGCGCCCACGGAGCGGGAGATCCTCCTCGCCGAGAAGATCGTCTCGATGGTCCCCTCCATCGAGAAAGTGCGGCTCGTCAACTCCGGGACCGAGGCGGTCATGTCGGCGATCCGCCTCGCCCGCGCGGCGACCGGCCGGCGGATCGTCCTCAAGTTCGAGGGCTGCTACCACGGCCACGCGGACAGCTTCCTCATCAAGGCCGGCTCCGGTGCCGCGACCTTCGGCGAGCCGAGCTCCCCCGGCGTCACGCCGGGCACGGCGGCCGACACGCGCAACGCGGACCTCAACGACCTCGGCACGGTGAAGGAGGTCTTCAAGGCCTGCCGGGGCGAGATCGCCTGCGTCGTGGTGGAGCCGGTGGCGGGGAACATGGGCCTCGTCCCGCCGGAGCCGGGCTTCCTCGAGGGGCTCCGCGAGATGACCGCGAACGACGGGGCGCTCCTCGTGTTCGACGAGGTGATGACGGGGTTCCGGCTCGCCAGGGGCGGCGCGCAGGAGCTTTTCGGCGTGGTTCCCGACCTGACCACCCTCGGCAAGGTGATCGGCGGGGGGCTCCCGGTGGGGGCGTACGGCGGCCGGGCGGATCTCATGGAGCGGATCTCGCCGGAGGGGCCGGTCTACCAGGCCGGGACACTCTCCGGGAACCCGCTCGCCACGGCCGCGGGACTCGCGATGCTCGGCGCGATCGAGAAGGAGCCCGACCTCTACACGCGGCTCGACCGGCTCGGGGCGCGGCTCGAAGCGGGAATCACGCGCGTGCTCGCGGAGCGGAAGATCCCCGGCTCGTTCCAGCGGGTGGGCTCCATGTTCTGCCTCTACTTCAGCAGGGGGCGGGTGCGCCGGTGGGCCGACGCCGCGGCCGCCGACCGGGAGCGGTTCCGGAAGTTCTTCCACCGGATGCTCGAACTCGGCGTCTACCTCGCGCCGTCGCCGTTCGAGGCGGGCTTCCTCTCCGCCGCCCACACCGAGGCGGACGTGGACCTGACGATCGACGCGGCGCGGGAGGCGCTGTCGTGAACGACCTCTTCCTCAGGGCCTGCCGCCGGGAGGTCGTGCCGCGCACGCCGGTCTGGCTCATGCGCCAGGCCGGGCGCTACCTGCCGGAGTACCGCGAGATCCGGCGCCACCACGACTTCCTCGCCATGACCCGGCTCCCGGAGGTGGCGGCGGAGGTGACGCTCCAGCCCGTGCGGCGGTTCGGGCTGGACGCGGCGATCCTCTTCGCCGACATCCTGACGCCCCTCGCCGGCGCGGGGATCGGCATCGAGTTCACGCCCGGGCCGGTGGTGGCGCGGCCGGTGCGGAGCGGTCGCGACTTGGAGCCGCTCCGGCGCTTCGACGCCGCGGCCGCCGTGCCGGAGACGCTCCAGACGATCCGGCTCCTGCGCGAGCGCCTCGAAGTGCCGCTCATCGGCTTCGCCGGGGCGCCCTTCACGCTGGCCTGCTACCTCGTGGACGGGAAGGGGTCGAAGGATTTCCCCCTGACGAGAACGCTTCTCTACCGCGAGCCGGAGCTGGCTGGCGCGCTCTTCGAGGCCCTCGTGGACCTGACCGTCAAGTACGCGGTGGCCCAGGTGCGCGCCGGGGCCCAGGCGATCCAGCTCTTCGACACCTGGGCCGGGCTCCTCGCGCCGGAGGATTTCGCGCGGTACGTCCGGCCGTATGTCGCGCGGATCTTCGCCGCCCTGAGGCCGCTCGACGTGCCGGCAATCTACTACCTGAACGGCGCGGCCCCCCTCGCGGAGATCGCCGGGATGGGCGCCTCGGTGGCGGCGGTCGACCACCGCACGTCCCTCGCCGGGGCGCGGGAGGCGCTGGGGGCGACGATGGCGGTGCAGGGGAACCTCGACCCCATGGTCCTCCTCGGTCCGCCGGAGCTGGTCCGGGAGCGGGTGGCGGCAGTCCTCGCGGCGTGGGGCGGGGGGCCGGGCCATGTCTTCAACGTCGGTCACGGACTCAACAAGGAGACCCCCCCGGAGAACGTGGCGGTCCTCGTGGAGGCCGTCCGGAAGGGGTCGGCGGAATGAGCCTCGCCCACCTCACCGAGGCCGTGACGGCGGAGCTGCTCCTCAAATACGACCGTCCGGGTCCGCGTTACACGAGCTACCCCACGGCCAACGAGTTCCACGAGAGCTTCGGTCCCGCGGAGTACGCGGCGTTGCTCGTCGAGGCGGCGGCGCGGGAGGACGAGCCGCTCTCCCTCTACGTGCACCTCCCGTTCTGCCACGAGCGCTGCACCTTCTGCGGGTGCAACGTGATCATCACGCGGCGGCCGGAGGTCTCCGCGCGCTACCTCGACCTCGTGGCGCGGGAGGCGGAGCTGATCGCCGGGAAGCTCGGGAGGCGCCGTCGCGTGGTCCAGTACCACTTCGGCGGCGGGACGCCGACGTACCAGAGTGCCGAAGAACTTCGCGCGCTCCACGCCCGGATCGGGGAGCACTTCGAGATCGCCCCGGACGCCGAGGTGGCGGTGGAAGTGGACCCGCGCGTGACCACGGCGGAGCATCTGGCGGTGCTGCGGGAGATCGGCTTCAACCGGCTCTCCCTCGGCGTGCAGGACGTGAGCGGCGAGGTGCAGGAGGCGATCAACCGGGGGCAGACGCCGGCGCAGACGGAGGAGATCTTCTCCGAAGGGCGTCGCCTCGGCTTCCAGTCGATCAACATCGACCTCGTCTACGGCCTCCCGCGCCAGACCCGCGGGCGGTTCGCGCGGACGCTCGAAGAGACGATCCGGTTGCGGCCGGACCGGGTGGCCTGCTACTCCTTCGCCCACATCCCGTGGATCCGGGGGAACCAGAGGCGCATCCGCCCGGAGGACCTGCCGGAGGCCGCGGAGAAGTTCCGGCTCTTCGGGCAGGCGATCGAGGCCTTCCTCGGCGCGGGCTACGACCTCGTGGGGATGGACCACTTCGCGCTGCCCGGCGACGAGATGGCCCGGGCCGCGCGCGCCGGGACCCTCCATCGGAACTTCATGGGCTACACGGTCATGCCGGCCTCGGACATGATCGGCCTCGGCGTCTCCTCCATCGGGGACCTCCGGGGGGCCTATGCCCAGAACACGAAGAAGCTGTCGCGCTACGAGGAGGCGCTGGCCGCCGGCGTCCCGCCGGTGGAACGGGGGATCGTCCTGACCCCGGAGGACGCCCTCCGGCGCGACGTGATCACGCGCCTCATGTGCAACATGCGGCTCGACATCGGGGCCGTGGAGGGGCGGTTCCGGATCGACTTCGCGGCGCACTTCGCCGAGGAACTGGCGGCGCTCCGCGTACCCGAGTCCCACGGCTTCGTGAAGGTCTCGCCGGAGGCGATCGAGGTGGTGGGGGCGGGGCGGCTCTTCATCCGCAACGTCTGCATGATCTTCGACACGTGGCTCCGGAAGCGGCAGGGCGGTAAACCGGTCTTTTCGAGGACGGTATGAAGCTCGGCGTCATCCTGATGAACCTCGGCGGGCCGGGAAAGCAGGGAGAGATCCGGCCCTTCCTCGCGAGCCTCTTCTCCGACCGCGAGATCATCCGGCTGCCCGGCGGGCCGGTGTTCCAGCCGGCGCTGGCGCAGTTGATCGCGGGGCTTCGGCTTTCGAAGGTCCGCCGCAACTACCGCCAGATCGGCGGGGGCTCGCCGCTCCTCGATCTCACGCGCCGGCAGGCGGAGGGGCTCGCGGCGGAACTCGGGCGGCGGGGGTTTCCGGCGAGGGTCGCCGTGGCGATGCGTTATTCGCGGCCGCGCGCGGATGACGCGCTCCTCGCGCTGGCGCGGGGGGGCTTCGACCGGCTTGTCGCGGTGAGCCTCTACCCGCAATACTCGCGCGCCACGACGGGCTCCTCGGTCGCCGATCTCCTCCGGGCGATGGGGCGCACCGGGATCACCGGGAAGCTCGCCCTCGTGGAACGCTATCCGGAGCACCCCGGCTACCTGGACGCGCTCGCTCTGAAGGTGCGGGAGGGCCTGCGTCCCGAGAGCGTGGTCCTCTTCTCGGCCCACGGCCTGCCGGAGAAGCTGGTGCGGGCGGGGGATCCCTACGTGGGTGAGATCGAACGGACGGTGGCCGGGGTGCGGGCGCGGCTCCCCGCGGGGACGCCGTGGCGCCTCGGGTACCAGAGCCGCGTGGGACCGGTGAAGTGGGTGGGACCGGACACGGAGGAGGTGATCCGGGACCTCGGGCGGGAGGGGGCGCGGGACGTGCTCGCGGTGCCGGTGGCCTTCGTCTCCGACCACATCGAGACGCTCCAGGAGATCGACATCCTGTATGCCGGGGTGGCGCGGGCGGCGGGGATCCCGTCGTTCCGGCGGTCAGGGTCGCTGAACGATTCGCCGGCCTTCCTGGAGGCGCTGGCGGACCTCGTTCTCGAGGCCGTCGCGTGAAGTGGGCGGTGGTGGGCGGGGGGATCGCCGGGCTCGCCCACGGCTTCGCGCTGCTCTCGCGGGGCCACGAAGTCACCGTCTTCGAGGCCGCGCCGCGGTCCGGGGGGAACATCCGGACCGAGCGCGACGGCGGGTACTCCGTGGAGTGGGGGCCGAACGGCTTCCTCGACAACGTGCCGGCGACGTTCGAGTTCGTGCGGCGGCTCGGGATCGGGGAGAGCCTCCTTTGCTCCTCCGACGCGGCGCGGGTCCGCTGGCTCTTCCGGCGCGGCCGGCTCCTGCGGCTGCCGGAGAGCCCGCCGGCCTTCTTCGCCTCGCCGCTCCTCTCGCCTTTCGGGCGGGCGCGGGTGCTCCTCGAACCGCTCGCGCGGGGGCGGCCGCGGCACGACGAGACGGTGCACGCCTTCGCGTCGCGGCGGATCGGCCGGGAGGCGGCGGACGTGCTGGTCAGCGCCATGGTCTCCGGGGTCTTCGCGGGGGACGCCCGGCGGCTCTCGCTGCGGTCGGCCTTCCCGAAGATGCACGCGATGGAGGCCGCCCACGGGAGTCTCTTCCGGGCGCTGATCGCGCGGCGAAGGGCCGGGACGGCGCGGGGCGGGCCGGCGGGGCCGGGCGGGGTGTTGACGTCGTTTCGCGGCGGGATGGAGGACCTCGTCGCGGCCTTCGCGGCGCGGCTCGGGGAGCGCCTGCGGCTTTCGACGCCGGTCACGGGGCTTTCGCGCCGGCGCGACGGATGGGTGCTCGACGGGCCGGGCGAGGAGGCGGAGGGCGTGGTGCTGGCGTGCCCGGCGCCCGTCACGTCGCGGCTCCTGCGTCCTCTCGCCCCGGAAGCGGCGGCGCGGCTCGGGCGCGTCCGGGGCGCCTCGATCGCGGTCGTGGGACTCGCCTTCGACGAGGCGGCGCTCGGCGGACCGCCGGCGGGCTTCGGCTTCCTCGCGCCGCCGGGGGAGGGGCTGCGGATCCTCGGCTGCCTCTTCGACAGCTCGGTCTATCCCGGCCACCGCGCGCCGCCGGGGAAGGTGCTGCTGCGGGCGATGATCGGGGGCGCGCTCGACCCCGGGGCCGTGGACCTCGACGACGGCGCGCTCCTGGCCACGGCGCGCGCCGACCTGAGGAAGGCGATGGGCCTTCGCGCTGACCCCGAGCGGCACTGGATCTTCCGGTTCCCGCGCGGCATCCCCCAGTACGAGCCCGGCCACGGCCTCCGCCTCGCCGAGGCCGCGCGGATGCTCGCCCCCTGGCCGACCCTCCGTCTCGCCGGTAACTCGTACCGCGGCATCTCCGTGAACTCCTGCCTGGAGGAAGCCGCGCCGCTGCTCCCGGCGTGACCCCATGGCAGGGCGAGCCGGAGGGCGCGGGCGGGATCGTGGAGTCTGGAGTCTGGAGTCTGGAGTCTGGAGTCGCCACCTCGAGGCCCACCCCCCGGAGGACCTCTTCCACGCGCGACCCGCCGGCGGCGTGACGGCCGGCGCGGCCGGCGCGGCGGGCCCGGCCGGGCCCACCTTCGACCCTGAGCCTCCGGATCCATCGCCCCCGACGGGCGAGATTGGGGAGGGTCTGTCCGCCCCCGGGGATCCGGACCGGTGGGGGAGGGATGCGGGCAGGGGGAACCTCGGCGGGGAGCCGAGGAAGCCCGCACAGACGGGGAACGGGAGTCCGGAACCCGAGGGGGGGGGCGCCAAGGAGCCTGTTCGCCCGCCTTTTCGCATGGCCGGGCCCCGCACCCCGGAACGCTACATGGGCAGACCCGATAGAGTCTCCTGGAGGTTCGAGTTTCGTGGAGGTCCGGTCAAATGGAGACCCCCAGAATCTCCTATCCGTCGCCGCCCGGCTCTACCGGCGCGTCGGCTTCCGGAAGGCCGAGGAGATGCCCGGCCCCCTGCCCCCGCGCTGAACGGCGGTCACGGCTTCCCGGCCTTCCCGCAGACCTGCTCGAACGCGCGCCAGCCGCCGTCGAGGGCCTTCCGGAAGACGGGGACGGTCTCGTCGAAGGCCTTCAGGGCGGCCTTCGGGAGCTTCAGCTTCTGGGCATCCTTCCGCCACGCCTCCATCTGATCGAGGAAGGCGCGGTCGGCGCACTCGACGTGGAGGAAACCCTCGCGGACGGCCTGGATCCCTGCCGCGAACGCCTCGGCGGGCTTCTTCCCCGCCTTCTGGTAGTACTCCCGGAGGTTCTTGATCCCGCGCTCGCGGTGGTCCTTCAGGATGTCCTCGAGCTTCGCGGCGAGTTCCTCCCGGGCGGGCACCGTGGGGAAGCCCCGGAGGAAGAGGGGGACCTGGCCCACGAAGTCGTCCCCGGTGAGATCGAGCTTCGCGGGGAGCTTCATGCTCGCCACCTGCGCGGCGGCGAGCTCCTCCACGACGACGATGGCCCTCTCCGCTCGCTCCTTCAGCTCCTCCGGGGCGATCTTCGACTCCTTCACATGCTTCGCGAGTGAGTAAAGCCCCGCCCAGTCATGCTCCGCCTTGTTGGTGACGGTCGTGAGGACCGCGAGGCAGGCCGCCAGCCGGTCCGGGTCGTCCGTGGTGAGCCCCTCGCACCAGGCGAGCTGCTGGGAGGTGTGGCGGACGGGGCCGTTGTGCTCGGCCGGCCAGTGGTTCCATCCCTCGAGGCTCCGCAGGCGCACGAACGGGTAGTTCGCCGCCCGGAACGCCTCGTAGCCGCCCGCGCTCTGCGGGTAGGGGACGACCGGGTCCTGCGTGCCGTGCATGAGGACGATGGCGATCCCGTGCCCCTTCGGGCCGAGCTGGGTCCAGGTCCAGACCCCGCTCGCGTGGCCGACCACCCCGGCCACGTCGGCCGGGTACTCGCCGGCGTACTGGAACGCGAAGAACGAGCCCTGGCTGTGGCCGTAGAGGTAGACCTTCTTCACCGTGAGCGCCCGCCGGAGCTCTTCGAGGAGTGTGTGGAGCTTGTGTCCGTCCCCCTTCAGGAAGTTGAATCCTCCCTGGCCGTTCGGCGTCGGCCCGTCCGGGCAGACCACCACGTCGTCCGGACGGAACTCGCCGGCCTTGTGGTTCGCGAACCCCCAGCGCCGGTCCAGATTCGATCCGTGGAGAATCACGGTCAGGTTGGCGCCCTTCGCCGGATCGTAGCCCTCCGGGACGTAATACTGGTACGCGACGCCGCCCTTCGACTTCCACTCGCAGATCTGCCCGCGGGCCTGCGGTCCGGGCTCCTTCGACGGAACGTCCGCGCCCTCGACGGAAAGCAGCGGCAGGAGGACCAGGAAGCACGCCGGGAGAACGAGCCTCTGCATCGGATCCCTCCTTTCCCTCGATCGGAGGCGACGCGTGGGGCCCCGATCCCCCCGCCGCACCCCCGGCCGGACAGTCCACCCGCAAACGCCCGGAAGGTGGCGGGTCGCCGGTGAGGGAACGCATCCCGGCTGCCATGCATCTTACCGTTGCGGCGGTCTTCGGCGTAAACGATGGGAGATTCTGGGGGTGTCAACTTGGCCGGACCGATCGGATAGGCCACGGGCGTGGAGTACTCTCGCGCCGGCCAGCACCACCCGAGGTCATTTGCCGGAAGTGTGACATCGACCTCGGCAGCGAGTGGCCAGTCAGGGCTCGTAAAGAAATGACCGCTACATTCGGCCGGCCGCCGCATCCCGCCCAGCGTCGTCGCTCCTGGCTGGGCGGGCGCGGCGGGGGCCTCGGTGTTGAGCGCTTGTTTCTTTACGGGCCCTTACTACTTCCGGGCCTCGCCCGGGGCCGGGCCCTCCTCGGCCTCGCGGCCGTCCGGGAGAAGGTGATGCTCCTCGTCCGCCGGGGCGGGGCGCCGCTCACGTTCACCGTCCCCGGCGCCGCGCTGGCCGCCGCGGAGCCCGCCACCTTCGAACCCGCCGCCCGCTGACCGCGCCCCTGCTGCCTGTCGCCTCGTCTTGCGGCGGCGTTGTACAATCCCCCTGCGATGGTCATACCGGACGAGATCCCCGAGCGCAGCGTGGCGGAGTGGATGGCCCTCGCGCCTTCCGACGCCGAGCAGGCGAGTCGTGCCGTCGCGCCCTATGCCGACATGACTCCGGCGGAGCGTCTCCGGGCGCTCGCGGCGCTGAACGGCTGGCTGGACGCCATCCTCGGCAGTCGCCTCCCGTCACGCGCCGACGGCGAGGCGCCGTTCTGGATGTTCTGGAAGGGGCTGGCCCGTGGCCGGGCTCGCTGACCTCCCCGACCTGTGCGCGCGGCTTTCCGCGGCCCTGACGGCGGCCGGGGTGCCTCACGCGGTCTCCGGCGCCCTCGCACTGGGTGCCCACGGGTACGTCCGGGCGACCCGTGACATCGACATCCTCGTCCTGGTCCCCTCGATCCGGCTCCCGGAGGTCTTCGAGACCGTCCGCGGATTCGGCTTCCGGGGAGAGGATCGCGACCTGATCCTGGCCCTTCGCGAGCGGGCAGTCGCGGAACTCACCGCGGGCCCGGCGTCGGTGGAGATCCTCGTGCCGGTGCTCCCCTACCACCGCGAGGTGCTCGCGCGGGCGCGGCCTGTCGAGGTGGCGGGAGTCCCGGTGCCCTTCGTCACCGCGGAGGACCTGGTCGTCCTGAAGATGCTGTGGCTCCGCGACAAGGACCGCGCGGACGTGCGCGGCCTCCTCGCGGCCGGCCGCGCGACGCTCGACCGGGCGTGGATCCGGGGGAAGCTCGCCGCGCTCCTCCCCGCCGGAGCGGGGGTCGTCGAGACCTTCGACCGCCTGGCGACGGAGGCGGACCCGGTCTGAGAGCGTGAGCAAGAATCCCGCGCGGCCTCGTTGTCGGCCCCGGCGCGGCCGGAGAGGTGTTCGGTGGCCGGGACCGACGCCCGCGCCGGGGCCGACAACCCTTCGGGCCGGGGTGATCCGCTTCGCGGCGCGTCCTTCGTGAGCCTCGGCGGCTCCGCCGCCGGAGCGCCGTC
>JALOQY010000425.1 GCA_025459285.1 Planctomycetota bacterium
GAGGCATTCTGGGGCTTTGTGGCCGAGCTTCACCATCCCCGCTTCCCGGCACAGAGCGAGAACCTGCACGAGCAACTCCGAGAGGGCCTTGCGATGGTCCGTGCGGAACTGGCAGATCTTGCTGTGATCGGGCTTCGCCATCCCGGTCAGCGCCATGAAGTCCACCCGCTCCTCGCAAGCCGGCTCGAGCTTCCGGGAAGAGAAGACCCCGCGACAGTAGCCGGGAAGCAGCAGCGCGGTCATCATGACCGGGCGTGCGGGGCGTGCCTTCCGCCGGAGGGCCGGGTCACCCGGTGCCGGTAGCGGGGTTGGCCGATCAGGGATCTCCCTCCGCGTGAAAGGCGCGCCCGTGGCCCCCGGAACTCGTCGTAATGGGCGTAGATGGCCGACAGATCCAGCTCGTCACACACCAGGTCGCGAATGAAGTGCGAGAGATGATCCGTCGGCACCAGCTCCCTCGGAGCCGGAGGGAACAGGTTCCCCTGGCTCACGTCCCAGGGCCGGAAGGTCTTCTTCATACCATCTGAAAAGGAGACACCGGGCCAGGAAGCCTGCGAAATCCGAAAACTAGCAGCCTGTCGGGGCCAAGGACGATCTCTGCGGTGCGACCCTTTACCCCGACAGGCTGCCAGGGGACGTACGTACCTTTTCACCTTTCCGAGCGAAGCTCCGGGGAGGTTTCGAGGCATGGCTTGGCCCTCCCCCGCGGAGCGCCTATCCTTGGGCGGTTTCGAACCGCTCTTTTCGCGAGGACGCGCCATGCACGGGGCCACTCCATCCGGCGCGCGGAACTACCGCGCGTACACGAAGCGCAACATCGATCACCTCCCACAGCTCGAGAAGCTCGATCCCGACGAACGGCTCTCGATGAAGGCGGTGGCCCAGGTTCTGCCCTTCCGGGTCAATCCCTACGTCCTCACGGAACTGATCGACTGGGACCGGGCGCCTGAAGACCCGATCTACCAGCTCTCCTTTCCCCAGCCCGGGATGCTCGAACCCGATGACCTCGCGAGGATGCGGGATCTTCTCGCCCGCGAGTCTCCGGAGACCGAGATCGACGCGGCGGCGCACCGGATCCGGGTCCGGCTCAACCCCCACCCGGCCGGACAGATGGAGTACAACGTCCCCCATCTCGAGGGCGTGCCGCTCCCGGGGATGCAGCACAAGTACCGGGAAACGGTGCTCTTCTTCCCCAGCCAGGGCCAGACCTGCCACGCATACTGCACGTACTGCTTCCGCTGGGCACAGTTCACGGGCATGGAGGAGCTGAAGTTCGCGCACCGCGAGACGACGATGCTGGTCCGGTACCTGAAGGAGCATCCCGAGGTGACGGACGTCCTCTTCACCGGGGGCGACCCGCTCATCATGTCGGCGGCCGTGCTCCGGCGATACGTCGCGGCGCTGCTCGACCCCGAGCTCGCCCACGTCACGAACATCCGGATCGGCACGAAGGCCATCTCCTGGTGGCCGAACCGGTTCCTCGACGACCCCGGCGCCGACGACACGCTCCGGCTCTTCGAGGAGGTCGTGCGGTCCGGCCGCCACCTGGCATTCATGGCCCACGTCACGCACCCGCGGGAACTCGCGACGGAGGCCGCCCGGGAGGCGACCCGGCGGATCCTCGCCACGGGCGCCGTCATCCGCGCCCAGGCCCCGATCGTCCGGCACGTGAACGACCGGGCCTCGGTCTGGGCGGAGATGTGGCGGGAGGAGGTCCGGCTCGGGATGGTCCCCTACTACATGTTCATCGCCCGGAACACCGGGGCGAAGCGGTACTTCGAGGTGCCGCTCGCCCGGGCCCACGAGATCTTCGGCCGGGCGTTCCGCCAGGTGAGCGGCCTCGCCCGCACGGTCCGCGGCCCCTCGATGTCGGCCCTGCCGGGCAAGGTACTGATCTCCGGCGTGGCCCGGATCGGCGAGGAGCAGGCGTTCGTGCTGAAGTTCCTGCAGTCCCGGGAGCCATCCTGGGTGGGCCGCCCGTTCTTCGCGCGCTACGACCCGGAGGCCGCCTGGCTCACGGACCTCGAACCCGCCTTCGGTGCCCGGAAGTTCTTCTACCGCGACGCCCTCGACGAGATTCTCGCCGCACGCCGTGCGCCGGCCTGGCACGAGCCGCTGCGGAGCAGGAGTCCGCGGGCGGAATTCGGATCGGTGGAGTGGGAGTGACAGGGCCGGAAGGAGCGACCCGATGCACCGGATAGCGCCGCACGCGGAGTACTCGCCGGACGTACACCTGAACCTGAACGTCCGGGGGATGCGTCCCTCGGCCACCGTGGCCATCAACGAACAGAGCGACCGGATGATCCGCGAGGGGCGGAAGGTGATCAAATTCGGACTTGGGCAGTCCCCTTTCCCGGTGCCCCGGCCCGTGACGGATGCGCTGCGCCACCACGCCCACGAAAAGGACTACCTGCCGGTGCGCGGGCTCGCCCCGCTGCGGGCCGCCGTGGCCGACTACTTCCGGCGCCGCCAGGGCCTGACCTCCACCGAGGAGGACGTGATCGTGGGGCCGGGCTCCAAGGAACTGATGTTCCTCCTCCAGCTCGTCTATTACGGAGACCTCGTGGTGCCCACGCCCTGCTGGGTCTCCTACGCGCCCCAGGCGACGATCCTCGGGCGTCAGATCCGCTGGCTGCCCACGCGGCGCGAGGACGACTGGCGCCTCACGCCCGCTCAGCTCGACGCCCTGTGCTGCCCGGACCCGGACCGCCCGCGGATCGTGATCCTCAACTACCCGAACAACCCCACCGGCGGCACCTATCACCTCGACGAACTCCGGGAGCTCGCGCGGGTGGCGCGGCACTATCGGGTGGTCCTCCTGTCGGACGAGATCTACGGCGAACTCCACTTCCGCGGACAGCATGTCTCCGTCGGGCGCTTCTACCCCGAGGGAACGATCGTGAGCAGCGGCCTCTCCAAGTGGTGCGGCGCGGGCGGGTGGCGCCTCGGGGTCTTCGTGTTCCCGCCCTCCCTCCGCTGGCTCCTCGACGGGATGGCCGCCGTGGCGAGCGAAACGTACACGTCGACCAGCGCGCCGATCCAGTACGCGGCCGTGGAGGCGTTCCGGGGGGGGATGGAGATCGAGCGGCACCTGTGGCTCTCCCGGCGCATTCTGTCCGCACTGGGCCGCTTCTGCCACCACCGGCTCGCCGAAGTCGGTGCGCTGGTGACGAAGCCGGACGGCGCGTTCTATCTATTCCCCGACTTCAGCCCGTTCCGGGAGACGCTGGCCGCGCGGGGGATCGCCGACGACCGGACGCTCTGCGAGCGGCTCCTCGCGGAGACCGGAGTGGCGATGCTCCCGGGGCAGGAGTTCGGGCGGCGGCCGGAGGAGCTGACGGCCCGCGTCGCCCTCGTCTGCTTCGACGGCATCTGGGCGCTGGCGGCGGCGGAGGTGCTCCCGGCGGAGACGCCGCCCGACGAGCTCTTCCTCCGTTCCTTCTGCGCCCCCGTGGTGGAGGGGATGGACCTGCTCTGCGAGTGGATCCCGCGCCCGGCCTGAGAGCGTGAGCAGTAATCCCCCGCGAGCCGCGCCGGGACGAGGCGCGAGCAGCGCAAGGAGCGAGGAGGACTCGACCTTGCGGAGCCGGTCGAAG
>JALOQY010000426.1 GCA_025459285.1 Planctomycetota bacterium
CTGAAGCAGATCCAGGACCCCGAGGGCTGCTTCGGCCCGCGGACCACGACCCACTTCACCTACAACCACGCCATCGGCGCGCTGGCCATGGCCGAGGCCTACGCCCTGACGGCCTCCCCGCTGTTCAAGCAGAGCGCACAGAATGCGATCGACTTCGTCCTCAAGTGCCAGAACCCCTACCTCGCCTGGCGGTACGGCGTGCGGCCGCAGGACAACGACACGTCGGTCTCGGGCTGGATGATCATGGCCCTCAAGTCGGCGAAGGCCGCCGGCCTGCGCGTGGACGAGGCGGGCTTCGAAGGCATGAAGGCGTGGCTCGACAAGGTGACGGAGCCGGAGTACGGCCGGGCGGGCTACACCGCGCGCGGCACCGGCCCGGCGCGGCCGCAGGACCTGATGGACAAGTTCCCGGCCGACAAGTCGGAGTCGCTCACCGCGGTGGGCATCCTCTCCCGGATCTTCGTGGGCGAGGACCCGCGCAAGTCGGAGATGATCGCCAAGGGCACCGAGCTGTGCCTCAAGGCCCTGCCGGTGTGGGACGTGAACTCCGGCGTGATCGACCACTACTACTGGTACTACGCGACGCTGGCCATCTTCCAGGTGGGCGGCGAGGCGTGGAAGACCTGGAACGAGGCGGTCAAGACGGCCATCATCGACAACCAGCGCAAGGACCCGGTCTCCTTCAAGGGCTCCTGGGATCCGCTGGATCCCTGGGGACGTGAGGGTGGCCGCGTGTACTCCACCGCCGTGCTCGTCATGTGCATGGAGGTCTACTACCGCTACGCGCGGGTGTTCGGCACCAAGTAGCCCGCGAACCTGACGGCGACCCCGGCGCCGCGGCCTTCGGGCCGCGGCGCCTTCGTTCATGTGACGAGCCTGACGCGGGGCATCTGTCGAGGTTGGCAACCGGCAGGGGTCAGATCGCCTTCGCCAGGCCCTGGGCTCTCGGGTCCTGGGTCGCGTGGAGCCGGCCCTCGTCATCGACCATGAGCGAGCCGACCAGGCCGGTGGCCGGAGACGCCGGGATGCGCGAGTGGGGGATCCCGCGCTTCCCGAGCATGGCGAAGACCGAAGCGTCGTACTGGTTCTCGAAGGTCATCTCGGTGGAGCCCATCCGCGCCGGGAGCCCGAACCGCGGCGCCGCCGCCGCCTCCATCGGCGAAAGCCCCCATTCGATCGCCCCGGTGGCGACCTGATAGGGTCCGTGGACGAACCCGAATCCCGGGGAGCCGGCGATGAGCCGCGGCCGCCCGCTCCGGAACAGCGCGAACGCCGTCGAGATGCCGGCGGCCGTCGCGCCCTTTCCCCGGACGTGGTCGCGGTCGAGCGCGTAGGCGGCGTAGACCCCGCCGACCACGATCCCGGCGCCGAAGGCCTGGGGCGTGTTGATGGAGTGGGTCCCCCAGGCGCAGTTCCCGTTTCCATCGCGGACGACGATGAAGCACGTGTTGAAGAGATCGTCGATCCGGACATCGCGCAGCGGGCTGTTCAGGACGAAGTCGGCCCGCTTCTTCGCGAAGGCCGGCGAGACGAAGTTCTCGTGGGTCCCCTCCGAGTATGTCTTCGTCGAAAGGAACACCTCCTCGAGGATCCGGACCTGACGGAAGACGCTCTCGGGACTGGTCTTCGCGGGGCCCGTCGCCTGAAGGTCGAGCGCCTCGTTCAGATGGAGCGCATAGGTCAGCAGGCCGGCGCGGGGCGCACAGACCTGATGGCCGCGGTACGCGCCCTCGATCGCGCAGGAGCGCGTCGAAGCGGTCTTGCGCCAGCCCTTCATGTCCTCCATCGTCATCCGGCCACCGTCCGTCCGGCATCGCTTCACGTAGGCGTGTGCGAAGTCCCCTTCGTAGAAGGCCTCGGGGCCGCCTTCCGCGATCGCCTGAAGCGTCCGGCCGAGTTCGGTCTGCACGAGCTTCTCCCCTGACCGGAGGAACCGCCCGTCAGTCGTCCAGAGCGCCCGCCCCTCGGGGAAGCGCGCGCCCCGCTGCTCCGCCGCCCGCAGGATGCCGTCCGAGACGGCGACGCCGGAAAGGGCGTGGCCGATCGCCGCCTCGAAGAGCGCGGCCCAGGGGAGGCTTCCGAACTTCTCGTGCGCCAGCTTCACTCCGGCCAGGAAGCCCGGCACGGGCATGCCGCGTCCGGTCTGGCTGACCGGAGCGGATCGCTCGTAGTCGTACGTTTCCGCGGCGGCGGGCCCCAGGCGGCCGACGGCAGATTCCACCTTGCCGGTCGAGGCCCGGAAGTACGTGAGGCCGAGGGCGCCGCCGATCGTGGTGAGGCCGGGCTCGACCACCGTCTGGGTCAGGGCCGCGGCGAGGTAGGCGTCGGCGGCGGTCCCGCCTTGCGCGAGGGCCTTCAGGGCGGCCTCCGTCGCTTCCTTCGAACTCGTGGCGACAGCGATCTTCTCTCCGACCGCGTAATGGTCCGACCGCGGTTCGTCCGGAGCGGCCGGGTCCCGCGGGAAGGCCCAGCGCGAGAGGAGCACGCCCGCCGACCCGGCGGCGAGGGCCTTGAGGAAGGTTCGACGATCCAGGTCTCGCATCGTGTTTCCCACTCCCTGCGCCGGCCGGTCGGTTCCGGGTGCCCGGAGACCGGACCGATGCTATCCCCGAAGGGTCGAACCGACCGCGGTACTTTCCTTCCGGGCCATTTTCGGATCGCGGGGTCCGATTTCGGAGTTCGCGTCGAACCCTTGTTCCGCCGGTCCGTTCATACACGGTGGACCGGAGTGCGGATCGGCTGAGCCCTTCCCGGAAAGGCGCAGCCATGACGCAGAACCGAAACAACCCCGACTTCCACGCCGTGCTGTACGCGCAGGTGCGCAAGACCCCCTGGTGGCTCGTCTCGATCTTCTGCCACGCCTTCCTCGGCTTCGTCCTCAATATGCTCACGGACGGGGTACTGACCACCGAGTCCCTCGCCCAGGTGGCCTCGACCGTCACCGAGGAGATCCTCGATCCCCTGAAGGAAGAGGTGAAGCCGGAGGTCGAGGAGAGCACCCCGATCGAGGAGGACGAGGTGGTCATCGAGGAGCCGATGGTGACGGACGCCCCGGTCTCCGACCACAACGCGACGGAGAACGACCAGCCGTTCGACTCGACTCTCGGCCACGACGACTTCATCGGCGAAGCCCCCTTCGACGGACCCTCCACGAACCGCGACATCGGGATCGGCGGCGGCGCCGGCGGTACACCCGGCGGCATCGGCGGCCGCCGGAAACTCCGGGCGAACATCAGCGGCCGGCGTTCCGAGGGAGCCGTGGAAGGCGGCCTCGAGTGGCTGAAGAACCACCAGGACGTCGAGGGCATGTGGGACTGCGACGGCTTCATGAAGCACGACAAGATCCCCCCGGTGTGCGACGGCGCGGGCAACGCGATGTACGACCCCGGCGTCTCGGGCCTCGCGCTCCTCGCCTTCCTCGGCGCCGGCGAGACCCACAAGCACGGCCGCTACAAGAAGACCGTGCGCGAGGGGCTCCGGTATCTGAAGCAGATCCAGGACCCCGAGGGCTGCTTCGGCCCGCGGACCACGACCCACTTCACCTACAACCACGCCATCGGCGCGCTGGCCATGGCCGAGGCC
>JALOQY010000427.1 GCA_025459285.1 Planctomycetota bacterium
GAGACATCCTCCGGGCGCTCGATGTTCCCGAACAGGAGAACCCGGTGGCCGTCGAGAGTCTCCGCGGGGAGGTCACGGCCACGGGCGAGACTCAGGACGAAGGAATCGTACTCCCGCCGATGGCCCCGGTACCGCTCGACGGTCTCCACGTCCGGATCGACATAGACTCGACCGTGGTTCCCGTCCACGATGATCCCGCATCCCGCCCGCACGCAGGCCGTCAGGTCCTTGAGACCCACGACCGCGGGAATCCCGAGACTCCGGGCGACGATGGCGGTGTGGGAGGTTCGGCCGCCCACGTCGATCGCCATCCCCCGGACCTTGGTCCGGTCGAGGGCCGACGTCTGGCCCGGCGTCAGGTCCCGCGCGACGATCACCACTTCTTCCGTGAGGCACGCGAGGTCCTCCTCACGCGCTCCGGAGAGCATCCGCAGGATCCGATGCTCGATGTCCTTCAAGTCCCGGGCCCGCTCGGCGAAGTACTCGTCCGGCAGTGCCGACAGCTTCCGCACGTGCCGCTCGAAGACCTCGCGGACACAGTAGTCCGCGGGCCGGCGCGCCTCCCGGATCTCCCGCACGATCTCCTCGTGGACCTTCCGATCCTTGAGGATCATCGCGTGCGCGTCGAAGATCTGACCGATCTCCCCGGTCATCCCGGAGGAGAGGCGGATCCTCGCGATTTCGTCGGACGCCGCCTCCACCGCGGCGAAGAACCGCGCGACCTCCCCGTCCACCTCGGAGGCCTCGATGGGCCGGGCACTCACGAGAAATGACTCCGACTCCAGGGGGAACGCCCGTGCGATGGCTATCCCGGGCGATACGGCGATACCGTCCTTCACTTCCATGCTCAGTCCTCGCCGAAGCCGGAATCGACCAGTTCACAGAGCGCGGCCAGGGCTTCCTCGGCGTCCGGTCCTACCGCGCGGATCCGGATCCGCGCCCCCCCCGCGGCGGCCCGCGCCGTGAGATCGAGCATCGACTTGCCGTTCCCCTCTTCGCCGTCCTCGACCGAGACGTAGACCTCCGCCCGGAAGCGATTCGCCACGGTCACGAACTGACCCGAGGGGCGCACGTGAAGCCCGTGTCGATTCCTGAGGATGAGTTCGCGGGAGACGCCGCCGTCATTCATCCGCCGCCCCCGCCCGGGCCGAACCTCAGTCGTTCTCTTCGATGTCCTGGAAGATCTCGACGAAGTCCTTGGCCGTCTGAGCTCCCATGAGCAGCTTGTTGTTGTAGTCGTCACGGGCGATCGAGGAGACATAGCGGAGGACCGCAAGGTAGTCGTCCTGCTTCGCGGCCGGAGTGACGACGAGGAAAACCACCTTCACCTTGCCGCCGTCCACCGCGGCATAGTCGACTCCCGGCCCCGACCGGCCGACCGCCACCAGGAGATCCTTCAGCCCGTCGAACCGGACGTGCGGGATCGCGATGCCCCGCCCGATCCCGGTGGTGCCCAGACGCTCGCGCGCCATGAGCCCGCTGAAGATCTGGTCGGCGTCCTTCTCGCTCATCTCGCCGTTTTCCCGGAGACGCGCCAGCATCTCGCGCAGGACGCCCTCGCGCTCGGTGCCCTGCAGGTCCGCCACGATGTTCTTCTTCTTGACCAGCTTGGAGAAATGCATGCAGTCCTCTGTGTCGCCGGAGCCGTCAGTCCTTCGCGCCGCCGTCGCGGGCCGACGGTCCGGGACGGCGCGTGCGGCGGTCCTTCAGGCGCTCCTTGTGCCGCCGCAACTGCTTGACGATCTTGTCCACCGCGATGTCGATCGCCGAGTACACGTCCGGGCCCTCGGCCTTGCCGACCACCGTGGCACCCGCGGGCAGGCCGACCGTGACGTCCACCGAACCGCGGCCCTGCTCGGCATCGAGGGTCACCTCGACCCAGGTGATCCGGTCGAAGAACCGGAAGACCTTGGATACCTTCTCGGAGGCTTTCTGCTTCATCGCGGCGGTGACGTCCTCGCCGCGTCCCGTGACGTTGATGTTCACGCCGGTCTCCTCGAGGTCGGTCCACGCTCCGCACAGGAAGCGCCGAGCCCCCCATCGTGCCCGGAAGGTCGGGGGCGTTCCGCACTATATCAGCGGCCCCGGAGGCTCCCAACATCTCCCCCGCCTGGCAGCCCGTCGGGACCGGGGACCTTCAGAGCAGCATGACCCGGTCACCCCGAGAGGCGGCCAGCCGGTTCGTAGAACACTTCCACCAGGCAGAGCCCCCGGGCCGGCGCGGCGGGCCCCGCGGCGGGGCGCTCCCGGCGTTCGAGGATCTCACCGACCTCCTCCGGGGCCAACCTCCTCTCTCCCACGCGGATCAGGGTGCCGGCGATGTTCCTCACCATCCGGTAGAGGAAGCCGTCGCCCGCGACGTCGAGGTGGAGGAACGCACCCTCCCGGGAGACATCGAGGCGAGAGAGCGTCCGAACCGCGCTCCCCTCGAAGGACCCCGCGTTGCGGAAGGAGGAGAAGTCGTGACACCCGAGGAGCCGCCTCGCGGCGTCCGTCATCATTGCCGCGTCGAGGATCGCCGGCACCCGGAAAGCGCGCCGTTCGTGGAGCGGGGACCGGACCGGCCGTTCGAGGATCGAATAGCGGTAGTGCTTGCCCGTCGCGTCACGCCGGGCATGGAAATCGGGCTCCGCCTCCTCCACGCCGAGGATCGCCACGTCCCCCGGCAGGAGAGCGTTCGTCCCGTGCCAGACTCCCCTCGCCGGCATGCCGTTCCCGGTCCGGAAGCTCGCCACCTGCCCCGCGGCATGCACCCCGGCGTCCGTCCGACCCGCGCCGATGATCGTGATCCGTTCGCAAAGGTGCCGGGACAGGGCGTCCTCGAGGACCTCCTGCACGCTCCGGTCGCCGCGCTGGCGCTGCCAGCCGGAGAAGTCCGTCCCGTCGTACTCGATCGTCAGCCGGAGGGTCCGGAGCATCCCCGCTCAGGACCAGACCCGCCGCTGCCGGGAGGACTGGATCTTCAGCTGTTTGCGGTACTTGGTCACCGTGCGCCGGGCGATGTTCAACCCCTCCTTCTGGAGGCGGTCGGCGATCTCCTCGTCGGAGAGGGGGCTCGCCTTGTTCTCGGCCTCGATGATCGCGAGGACCTTCTGCTTCACGGACGCCCGGGACTCCACGGAACCGTCGTCGGACTCCGTGCCGCCGGTGAAGAAGTACTTGAGGGCGAAAATGCCCCGGTGGGTCTGGACGTACTTGTCGGCGATGGCCCGCGAGACCGTGGAGACGTGGATGGACAGCTCGTCGGCGATCTCCTGCATCTTCAGCGGCTTCAGGTGGGCGATGCCGAAGTCGAGGAAGTCGCGCTGCCGCCGCACGATCGCCCGGACCACGCGCTCCAGAGTGTTCTGGCGCTGCTCGATCGAGTCGATGAGCCAGCGGGCCGACTCGATCTTCTTCTTGATGTGCTCCCGGACCTTCGGGTCCTGCCGGTTGTCGTGCAGGAGTCGCAGGTACCGGGGACTGATGCGAAGACTCGGGATGAACGAGTTCTCGAGGCGCACCTCGTAGTCGCCGTCGACCCACTCGAGCACGACGTCGGGCGTGATGTAGTAGGTTTCCGTGGAGGCCAGCACCGC
>JALOQY010000108.1 GCA_025459285.1 Planctomycetota bacterium
CATTCGCCGAGCCACTTGAAGGGAGCACGAAGAATGCGGCCATGCAGGTCCGCTTTCACCGTGAAGCGGGTGGACGGGCCCAGGGGAGCACCGGAGAAGGACCCACTGCGCGACCGGCGCCGCGACCGGCGTGGCACCGGCACCCCGGCGCCGAGGGGCTTCGAGCCGCGCGGAGGCTCACGGCGACGGGCTGCTAGATCTCCATGATCTCCGAGATCTTGCGCTTCAGGGACTCGTCGACCTTCTCCTCGTACTGCTTCGTCAGGCCCTGGATCTCTTCCTTCAGCTTCGCGTGATCGTCCTCGGTGAGATCCCCGTCCTTCTCGCCCTGGTCCGCGAGCTTGTTCGAATCCCGCCGGACGTTGCGGATGGCGACTTTCGTCTCCTCGCCCTTCTCCTTCACGAGGCCGCCGAGCTGGCGCCGGCGCTCCTCGGAGAGCGGCGGGATCGGCAGGCGGATGAGCTTGCCGTCGCTCTGCGGCGTGATGCCGATGTCCGACGCCACGATGGCCCGCTCGATGGCCTTCGTCGCCGAACCGTCGAACGGCTTGATCACCATGAGCCGCGGTTCGGGGATGGCGATGGACGCGACGGCCTTCAGCGGCTGCATGGATCCGTAGTACTCGACGCGGATGTTCTCCACCAGCCCCGGAGTGGCCCGCCCGGAACGGATGCCCCGGAACTGGGCGAGAAGATGCTCCACCGCCTTCTCCATCCGTTCCTCGGTCTCCAGCAGGATGTCATCGTACATGGTCGCCTCCCACCAGGGTTCCCACGGCTTCCCCGCGCACCACGCGCCGGAGGTTGCCGGGCACCCCCATGTCGAACACCCGGATCGGCAGCCGGTTCTCCCGGCACAGCGTGATGGCCGTCAGGTCCATCACGGAAAGCCGCATCCGCAGCACGTCATCGTAACCGAGGGAATCGTAGCGGACGGCGTCCGGGTTCGCCACGGGATCCGCGGAGTAGACCCCGTCCACCTTGGTGGCCTTGAGGAGCGCGTCCGCCCCGATTTCCAGCGCCCGCAGGGCCGCAGCCGTGTCGGTCGTGAAAAACGGGTGGCCCGTGCCGCCGGCGAGGAGCACCACGGATCCCGCCGAAAGGAGTTCCCGCGCCCGCTCCATCCGGAAGGGCTCCGCGACCCCGGGCATGGACGTGGCGGTGAGGACGACGGCCGCGCGCCCCTGGCTCTGGAGGGTCTCCGCCAGTGCGAGGGCATTCACGACCGTGGCGAGCATCCCCATGCGATCGAGAACCGGCCGGCGCACCGAGGGGAGGTCGAGGTCGCGCGCCCGGAGCAGGTTCCCGCCCCCGAGGACGACGCCGATCTCCGACCCGGCGTCGGCGGCGGCGCGGATCTCCCCGGCCAGGGTCGTGATCGACTCCGCCACGAGGCCCCGCGGGCCGAGCGCCTCGCCCGAGACCTTCACGAGGACGCGCCGCAGCACGCCCCCCACCGGGCTACTCGCCGACCTTGAACCGGGCGAACCGCCGGATGGCCACGTTCTCGCCGGTCTTCTGGATCAACTGGCGCAGGACGTCCTTCACCGAGAGCTTGTCGTCGCGGACGAAAGGCTGCTCGAGCAGCACGCGCTCGGCGAAGAACTTGTCGATCCGGCCGTCGGCGACCTTCTGCTTCACCGCGTCGGGCTTCGCCCGGATCTTCTCGTCCTGCTCGATCTGCCCGAGGATGATCTCGCGTTCCTTCGAAACGATCTCCGCCGGCACCTGCTCGCGTGCCACGGCCAGGGGGTTGTGGAAGGCCACGTGGAGGCTCAGGTCCTTCAGGAACTGCTGGAAGTGATCGCTCTTCGCGGCGAAATCGGTCTCGCAGTCCACCTCCACCATGACGCCGAGCCGGCCGTCGTGGTGGATGTACGTCCCGATCCCGCCGTTTCCCGTGGACCGGTGCGCCCGCTTCTCCGCCGTCTTGGCGCCCTGCTTCCGGAGCAGGTCCACGGCCTTCTCCATGTCGCCGCCCGTCTCCTCCAGCGCATGCTTGCACTGCATCATCGGGAGCCCCGTCTGGTCCCGCAGTTCCTTCACGAGCTTCGCGGAGATTTCCATGGCTACTGGACCTCCCCACCGGCCGGCGGGGCCGGCGTGTCCGCAGCGGGCGCGGGCGCCGCTTCGGGAGCCGGAGCCGGGGCCGGGGCGGGGGCCGCGGCGGGCGCGGGGCCCGCGCCGCTCACGCGACGCACGATGACGCGCTTCGTACCGGCCGGCCGGTCGAGACGCTCCTCGGCGTTGTCCTCCTCGAGCTTCTTCACTTCGATCCCCTGCGAGGTCCGCGAGACCTTCTGTCCCGCGATCACCGCATCCATCAGGTGGTGCAGCACCACCTGGATCGATCGCATGGCGTCGTCGTTCCCCGGGATCGGGATGTCCACCAGCTCCGGGTCGCTGTCGGTGTCGATCAGACAGATCGTCGGAATGGCGAGCTTGTACGCTTCCTTCAGCGCGATGTGCTCCCGGCGGGGATCGACGATGACCACGGCTCCCGGCAGGCGCTTCATGTGCCGGATGCCCTCGAGGTTCCGGAGGAGCTTCCGCTTCTCGCGCGTGAACCGGGAGAGATCCTTCTTCGAAAGCAGCGTCGTTTCGCCCGTCGCCTCCTGGCGCTCCAGTTCGGCCAGCCGGTCGAGGCGGCGCGTGATCGTCTCGAAGTTCGTCAGGGTGCCGCCCAGCCACCGCTCCGTGACGTAGGGCATGGCGCACCGCTTGGCCTCGGCCTCCACGACGGCCCGCGCCTGCCGTTTCGTGCCCACGATCAGGATCTCCCGCCCGTCGCCGCAGAGCTTCTGCAGGAAGTTGTGGGCGCGGATGAGACCCTTCAGCGTCTCCCGCAGGTCGTGGATGTGGATCTGGTTGCGCTTGCCGAAGATGTAGGGCTCCATCTTCGGGTTCCACCGGCTCACGCGGTGCCCGAAGTGAACGCCCGACTCGAGAAGTTCCTTCACCGTGACAACGGCCAAAAAACACCTCCGCCCCGAAGTTCCAAGTGGATGGGAAGCCTCGGGCCCTGCCGGGAAGACCGTGGGGCCTCGAAAACGTAAACCCTTATTCTTGGCCAGCGGGCCGGCCGGGGCAAGAAGTTTCCGTCATCCCGGCAGTGCGATCAGTGCAGCACGGGGCTCCGGCCGATCGCCTCGAGGACCCGCACCGCCACCTCGACGGCATTCCGGCCGTCCCGGCCGCTCACCGTGGGCGTCCCGCGATGGCGCACCGCGGAGAGGAAGTCCGTGAGCTCCGCCGTGATCTGGTCGTGGGGTTCCATCGACAGGTGCTCGACGGTCAGGAGGCTCCCGAACACCGCCGCCTTCACGTCGGCGAGGGTCTTCGCGTCCGCGCAGAGCCGCCCCACCACCTCCGGCGTCAGCTCCGGGGACTTGCGGAAGAGCTCCCCCGTGCGCGCGGCGAAGTCGAGCGAGAGGTAGACGTCGCGGCCGAAGACCCGCACCTTCCGCTCCGTCTTCATGGCCACGCGGCTCGCCGTCACGTCCGCCACGCATCCGCTGGCGAACTCGAGCCGCGCGTTGGCGATGTCCTCCGTCGCCCCGAGCACCGGCGTGCCGCACGCATCCACGCGGACGACCTCGGAGTGCGCGAGCGCGAGGCAGATGTCGAGGTCGTGGATCATCAGGTCGAGGACGACGCCCACGTCCGCCGAGCGGAAGGAGAAGGGCGCCACCCGCCGGCATTCGATGAACCGGGGGTCCTTCACCCGCCCGACCGCCGCCACCAGGGCCGGGTTGAACCGCTCCACGTGACCGGTCGCGAGCACCGCCCCCGACGCCTCGGCGGCCCGGCAGATGGCCTCCGCCTCCCGCACGTCCCGCGCCAGCGGCTTCTCCACGAGGCAGGCGACCCCGCGCGAGAGGAGCGGCACCGCCACCTCCGCGTGGTACTTCGTCGGCACCGCGACGACCGCCGCGTCGAGATCCGCCGGAAGCTCCGCCGCTCGCGTGATCGCCGCGGTGCCGCGCGTCCCGGCCATCTCCCTCGCTCGGGCCTCGTCCGCGTCGCACACCGCGACGAGGGAGACTCCCTCCAGGGAGGACAGGATCCGCACGTGGTGCTTCCCGAAGTGCCCCGCCCCGACCACCGCCACCCGAAGGTTTTCCATCACGTTGCATCCATCAGCATGAACTTGATGCGCGCCTCGGCGGCCAGCTTCCCCTCCACCGCCGCGCGGCAGAAGACCCGCCCCGTCCGCCCCTTGACCGTCTCTGCCACCGCTTCGATGCGGAGCTGATCCCCGGGCACCACGGCCCGGCGCAGCTTCACGCGGTCGATGGCGAGGAGGACGGCCAGCCGACCGGTATGTTCGAGCTTCCGCAGGAGCAGGACTCCGGAAAGCTGGGCCATCGCCTCCACGATCAGGACGCCCGGCATGACCGGCTGCTCCGGCCAGTGCCCCTGGAAGAAAGGCTCGTTGATCGAGACGTTCTTCAGCCCCACCGCCCGCTGGTAGCCCTCGAGTTCCACCACCCGGTCGATGAGCAGGAACGGGTAACGGTGCGGCAGGATCCGCATGATCTCGCGGATGTCGAGGACCTGCTCGAGACGGCTGGCCTCGGTCACCTTCTCCCGGTACCGGTCGCGCAGCCGCCGCACGAGTTCCTGGTTCGCCTGGTGGCCCGACCGCAGGGCCAGGACCCGGCCCTCGAGCCCCACGCCGAGGACGAACAGGTCGCCGAGCAGATCCAGCACCTTGTGGCGGACGTACTCGTCGGGGAACCGGAGCTGGTTCTCCTTCGGCTTCCCGTCGCGGTCGACCACCAGCGTGTTCTCGAAAGTGGCGCCCTGGCCAAGGCCCGCCGCCCGCAGTGCGTCCGCCTCGCTCTCCAGACAGAAGGTCCGGGCCGGGGCGATCTCCTTCTCGAACGTCGCGGGAGTCACCTCGACGCTGAATCGCTGGAGCGGGATCTCCGGCGTCTTGTAGTCCAGCGTGTAGGTGACGAAGAGCCCTCCGGGACCCGGGGTCGCCATCAGGAACACGTCCTCGGCGCGCTGGTCCAGCACGATCTCCCGATCCAGCGCGAGGACCGGCCGCGGGACCTTCTGGACCTCGACGCCGGCGGTCTTCAGCGCCGCGAGATACGGCAGCGCCGAGCCGTCGAGTCCCGGCAGCTCCGGCCCGGACATCTCCACCACCGCGTTGTCGATCCCGAGCCCCATGAAGCAGGCGAGCAGATGCTCCACCGTGTGGACGTCGGCCTCGCCCTCGACGAGGCAGGTCCGGCGTCCACGGTTCTCGATCCGCGCCTCCCGGAGAGGGATGCGCGGCGAGCCGGGCAGGTCCGTCCGAACGAAAACGACCCCCGCATCCGGAGGCGCGGGCTTGACGGTGACCTCCACCTCACGGTTCGTGTGGAGGCCCCGCCCCCGGAGCGCGGCCGGGCCGGCGAGCGTCTGCTGCGGGCGGGCGCTTTCGCTCACTTGTTCAGGACCGAAAGGATGCTGTCGGTGACGTCACGGGCCTTCTCGCGGTAAAGGACCGGCCGCGACGCGATGAGGACCTGGAGTTCCTCCAGACTGCGGGCGTCGATTTCCTGGTCGTTCATCATGAACACGGCCTCCAGGTTGTTCCGCAGGGCGAAGTTCTCGGCCTCCCGCCGGATCTCGGTGTAGACCCGGTTCATCTTCGTCACGGCGTTCGCGAGGATCGCCTGCTTCTGCTGCTTCTCCTCGTACTCCAGCTGGAACGCCTCGAAGTCGAGCGCCCGCTTCTGCTCGTTGAACTCCTTCGTGTCCGGAACCAGGAGGTCGAGGTCGTCCCGCATCTTCTTCAGCTTCTCGTAACGCTCGCGGAGCTGCAGTTCGACCTTCTGGATCTCGACCCGCGTCTCCTGCTGCACGTCGCTGGCACGCTTGTACTCCTTGAACACGCGCGCCACGTCCACGAAGGCGAGACGGCTCGCGGGAACACCCTGGGACGATGCGTCTCCGGGAAGCCACAGAACGAGGACCGCCGCCACCAGGGCGACGAGGGGGAGGACGGTGCAGAGGGATCTCATGGGAATGCTCCTCAGAATGGCCGATCGAATGAGAATGAGAAAACACGCTCCCCGTCGCCGCGCTCGCTCCGGAACGGCCACGCGAAGTCCACGGCGATCGGTATGGGCCCGAGGTACGGGATGCGGAAGCGGACCCCCACGCCGAGGGACGCGCGCGTCTTCGATGCGAGATCGTCGTCGAAACCGTCGGTCACGTTGCCCATGTCGCTGAACACGAGACCACGGATCCAGGGCTCCGCGACCGGGATGCCATACTCCAGACGGGCCCGCCACATGCCTTCGCCGCCGGTGGGCTGACCCTTTCCCTTGGCGGTCGTCTCGATGATCCGCTCGCGCCCCTCGTTCGTGTAGGGATTCCCCGAGGCCCGCGGCCCCACCTCGCCGTAGTCGAAACCGCGGACCGTGGAGTGGCCGCCGAGGAAGAAGCGCTCGAAGATCGGCACCTGCTCCGAGTCGCCGAACTCCCTCGCCCAGCCGATCCGGCCCGAGAGGGACAGGATGTGCCGGGATTCCTCGCGGGTCGTGTAGAGCGTCTTGTAGACCGTCGCCCCGGCTTCCAGGCGATGGAAGTCCGTGTCGCCACCCAGGGGGCCGCCGGCGAAGGTGTAGCCGGCGTCCAGTTCGAACCCCTCGCCGGGATACGCCGGCAGGTCCACGTGGCTCCAGAGGAAGTCGAGGTTCACCTTGCGGACGGGGTTCTGCCCCTCGAAGACGTAGGCATTCGGAGGGGCGTCGGAGTCGAGGTCGCTGATCCGGACGTTCTCCAGCGCGATGCCGACCCGCGTGGCCCAGACGTCGTCGAAGACCCGCCCCGGCCTGCGCCACGTCTTGCCCGTGCCGAGGCCGAAGCCGGTGCGCGTCTGCTGGTAGGCCAGCCGGCCATCGATCCGGTGGTAGAGGTCGATGCGGAACGAGAACGGCGTCTCCTCGATCTCGTCGCTCGGACCGTAGAAGAGGTACTCGTCCAGGAACCACGGCTCGGTGAAGGAGAGCCCGTACTGGGACACGTCGGTGCCCGGGGAGAGCAGGAGATCGAGGCTCTGGCCGCCTCCCGTGAAGCGCTCTCCGGTGAAGAAGCTCCCGAGGACGCTCAACGGATTGTAGGGGTCATCGGGCAGGTCGGAGTAGTCGAAGTTGTTCTTGCGGGCGTTGAAGATCAGCGCCAGCCCCGACTCGGAGCCGACCGCTCCGGCAAGCTGGAGGGAGCCCGTGCGGCCCTCCTTCACGGTCAGCACGACGTCCTTCTCGCCCTCGACCTCCGTGTCCTCGATCCGCGACTGGACCCCGTCCACCATGTCGAAGTAGCCGAGCTTCTCGATCCGGCTCAGGGACTTTCGGAGCTGGATCGAGTCCAGGGGGCCGCCGGGGTGGATGGAGAGGTTGCGGCGGATCACGTGATCGCGCGTCTGGACGTTGCCCTCGATGTGGATGAACCGGACCTGCGCCGGCCGGCCCTCCGTGATCTTCACGATGAGCCGGCTCTCGCGGGTGGAGCCGTCGTTCACGAGCCGCGTCACCACGTCCACGTCGTAGAAGGCGTTCTCCAGGTAGAAGTTCCCGATCGCCCGGCGGGTCAACTCGATGTCCTCATCGCGCGGGGGCTTCCCACGCTCCACCAGGAGCTTCCCCTCCAGCACCGCGCGGTCCGCGGGGAAGGTCGTTCCCCCTTCGAACACCACGTCCGTGAGGGTGTACCGCTCACCCTCCTCCACGGAGATCGTGATCGTGACCTCCTCGTTCTCCGGGGAGAAGGCGAGGTCCGAAAGCGTCACCACGGCGTCGAAGTACCCCTCGCCGCGGTAGAACTGGGCGATCCGGATCAGGTCGCGCTCCAGCCGCGACAGGATGAACTCCCCGCCGGTGAAGAGCCCGGCCTCCTCGGTGTCCATGACGTCCCGCAGATCGTCCTCCTCCGCGAAGGCGACCCCGGTGAATCGGATTTCCTCCACCTCCACCTCGGGCCCTTCGAGGGCGGTAAAGACGACCTGCCGGCCGACCCCGTAGTCGCCCACGGCGGCTTGAACTTCCGCGAAGTACCGCCCCTTCTCCTTCAGGAGGTCCACGAGGGTCTGTCGATCCTGATGGACCCGGAACTCCGCGAACGGGAACCCCTTCCGGGTGAAGATCAGCGTCGACACCTCCGCCGACTGGGGGTCGATCGCCGAGAACTCCCGGAAGATGAGGGAGCTGACGATCGGGTTCTCCTCCACGATGAAGGAGATCTTCACACCGTCCTCTTCCACGCGGCGATCCGCGGTCACGCGGGCGAAGAACGTCAGGAGCATCGAGATGTCCGCCGCCAGGTCCTTCTCGGAGAAGCGCTGCCCCTCTTTCGTCGAGAGCTTCAGCTTCAGCGAGGAGGTGTTCCACTGGCGGTTGCCGGAGAAGCTGATCTCCTTCACGGGCATCCCGTCCTGGGCCGTAACCGGTGTGACGGCCAGCAGGAGGATGCCCAGGGCGACCGCGGTCCCGACTCGGAGCTTGCCCACGTCGATACCTCCGCTGGTCAATACGGCGGCTGATAGGAGGCCAGATTCTCGAACCGCATGAACTGCGACTGGAAACTCAGGTGGACCGTGCCCGTGGGCCCGTTCCGCTGCTTCGCGATGATCCCTTCCGCCCGGCCCATGTTCTCCTCCCGGGGGTCGTAATACTCCTCCCGGAACAGGAAGATGATCAGGTCGGCATCCTGCTCGATCGCCCCCGACTCCCGCAGGTCGCTCATCCGGGGCCGGTGGTCCTCCCGGGATTCCACGGCCCGCGACAGCTGCGAAATGGCGATCACCGGCACACCCAGTTCCCGCGCGATCCCCTTGAGGGAGCGCGAGATCATCGAGATCTCCTGCTGGCGGTTCTCCGCGCGGGGCGCTTCCATCATCTGCATGTAGTCCACGATCACGAGCGCCACGCCGTGCTGGTGCCGGAGCCGCCGCACCTTGGCCCGGAGCGCGAGCACGGACAGCGACGGCGTGTCGTCGATGAAGATCGGCGCCCCCGAGAGCCGGCCCGCGGCCTCGGAGAGCTTGGACCACTCCTCGGGCCGGATCTGCTTGCGCCGGAGGTTCTGGGCGTTCACGCGGGCGCTGGAGCACAGCATGTTCAGCGCCAGCTGGGACTTGGACATTTCCAGGCTGAAGATGACCACCGGCTTGCGCTCCACGACACCCACCTGTTCCGCGATGTTCAGCGCGAGCGTCGTCTTGCCCATGGACGGCCGTCCCGCCACCACGATCAGGTTCGCGGGCTGCAGACCTCCGGTCAGGTCGTCGATCTCGTAGAAATGGGTGGGGATGCCCGTCCGCCCGAGATTCCCGCCGTCGATCTCCTTGAACAACGGAGTGACGATGTCCTTGATGTGGGTGGAGGCGGTGCTCCCGCCCTCCCGGTCGAGGTTGAAGAGCAGCCCCTCGGCGTAGTCGAGCAGTTCCCGGCCGCCCACGTCGCCCTCGAAGGCCGTCTGGACGGCGCGCGTGCACTCCCGGATCACCGACCTCCGGAGAGAGAGATCCCGCACGATCCGGGCGTAGTGCGCCGCGTTGGCGGCGGTGGGCACCGCTTCGGACAGCGCGTAGAGCCCCGCCTCCCCACCGGCGCGCTCCAGCATGCCGGTCCGTTCGAGTTCCTCGCGCAGGATCACCACGTCCACCGCGGCGGCCCGGGAGAAGAGGTCCTCCACCGCCGTGAAGATCGCCTGGTGCGCCCCCGAGTAGAAGTCCGAGGCTTCGAGGAACCCCACCACCTCGGCCACGGCGGCGGCGTCGATCAGGACCGAGCCGAGCACCGCGCGCTCCGCCGCGACGTCGTGCGGGGGAACGCGGTCCTCCCGGCTGTCATTCCGCGCCAGGTCGATCATCACTCGCTCCGTGGGATGCCCGGGCGGATTGTAGTGGGCCCCGGCCCCGGATACAACGAGCGGAGGAGGCGGCGGCGGCTTGGCGTCGGATGCGGCCCCGGGCCCCCGGGCTCCGCTCCGACACGCGTCCAGCCCGGGCCCTACTTCTCGCCTTCGGCCGTGATGACCACCTTCACCGGCACCTGGACCTCCGGGTGGAGCAGGATGTTGACGTCAAACTCCCCCACCGCCTTCAGGTGCTCGTCGAGGCGGACCTGCTTCTCGTCCACGGCATGGCCGCGGTGAGACAGGTACTCCGCGATCTGCTTCGCCCCGACCGACCCGTACAGCTGCCCGCCCTCGCCGGCCTTCATCGCGATCTCCACGGTGACGGACGCGAGTCCCTTGGCCTGCTCCATGCGGGCGGCCTTTTCCTTCTCCAGTTCCGCCTCGATGCGCGCCGTCTTCGCCCGCACCACCCGGATCGCCTGTTCGGATGGCACCTCCGCCAACCGCTTCGGCAGGAGGAAGTTCCGCGCGTAGCCGCGGGAGACCGTCACGATCTCCCCGGCCTTGCCGAGTCCGGGGACGTTCTGCAAGAGCAATAGTTCCATGGTCGCTCCCGAAGGCTTCCTAGCCCTGACCGCCGATGTAGGGCATCAGGGCCATGTACCGCGCCCGCTTCACCGCGAGCTGCGCCTGTCGCTGGTGCCGCGCGCAGTTGCCCGAGCGCTTGCGGCTGAACAGCTTCCCCTGGCCGGTGGCCAGCTTCTGCAGGGTCTGGGTGTCCTTGTAGTCGATGTCCTCGACCTTTTCGCGGCAGAAACGGCACCTGGCGCGGTCCTTGAACTGTCGGTCCTTCATGGCACTCACTCCTCATCCTTCGAGGCTTCGATGTCGATGTCGCCGATCTCGTCGTGCTCCCGCATCCGCAGGTCATGGAATCCTTCGCCGTGCGGGATCTCCATGTCGCGGCCCTCGGCGGCGAACGAGCGGTCGGGCCGGGTGTCGAGCACGCCGAGGATCTTCTTCTCGGGGACCTGCCCGCCCTCCACCCGGACGATCATGGTCCGGAGCACGTACTCGGAGAGGTTCAGGTCCGCGGTGATCTCCCGGATCGCCCCCGGCTCCGCATCGAAATAGGCGAGCAGATAGGCGCCTCGCCGGTGACCACGCACGGCGTAGGCGAGCTTCCGCTCCTCGAAGCGGACCTTGTCGCGGACCTTCCCCCCGTGCTTTTCGAGGACCGCGAGCAACTCCTTCTCGGTCCCGTCGAAATCCTGCGCCGCCCGGGCGCCCTCGATCAGGAACAGCACCTCGTACAGCTTCATCGCCCCTCCGGACTGTTGTAACGGTTCATGGCCGCCTCGAGCCCATCCGAGGCCCACAGCGCGACCGCTTCCGCGGCGAACCCGATCGCCTTGTCGACCACCTCTCGCTCGTCACGCGAAAATCGCGACAGCACATGGTCCACGGCCTCTCCGGGCTCGGGCGCCCCGATGCCGATCCGGATCCGTGGGAAGCCGTCTCCCACCGCCCGTACGATCGACGTGAGACCGTTGTGGCCGCCTCCGCCTCCGGACGGCCGGATACGGATCCGGCCCAGCGGCAGCGCGAAGTCGTCCACCACCACCATCAACTCCGGTTCCGGGATCCCGAGGTCCTCGAGGACCTTCCGGACCACCGGGCCGGTCAAGTTCACATACGAGAGCGGCTTGAGAAGTGTCGCATCGTACCCTCCCAGGGCACATCGTCCGCGGAGCGCGTTCCAGAAACGTTCCTTCCGGAAGGTCGCTCCGTGCTTTCGCGCGAGGACGTCCACGACGTCGAAACCCACGTTGTGGCGCGTCCCCTGGTACTCCTCCCCGGGGTTGCCGATGCCTACGACGAGCTTCAGTCCTTCTCCTCCTCCGCTCCCTCCGCCTTCTTCTCGCGGGCCGTGATCACCTCGGGCTCCGCCGGCGCGCTCTCCACCAGAGCCTCCGTCTCCAGCCTGATCTCCGCGAGGATCGCGATGATCTCCTCGCCCTTCGGGTCCACGAGCTCCACGCCTTCGGGCAGCACGATCTGCTTCGCCCGGATCTCGTCACCCTTCTTGATCTCGCGGACGTCGACCTCGATCCGGTCCGGAATGGCGGTCGGCAGGCAGCGCACGGTCACCTCGCCGAACAGGACCTGGAACACCGCGCCCTCCACCTTGGGCTGACCGAAATACCGGAGCTCGATGTCGAGTTCGACCTTCTCGCCCTCCCGGATCCGGTCGAAGTCCACGTGGAGCAGGCGCTTTCCCAGGTTGTCCATCTGGATCTCCC